>JAGYMR010000074.1 GCA_018400515.1 Tangfeifania sp. | reverse complement strand
TGAACAGCTGCAGACTCCGAATCTGGACCGGCTGGCTGAACAGGGGTGGTCTTTCCCCAATGCATTTGTCAATGCCGGGGTTTGTTCCCCCTCACGGGCATCATTCCTAACCGGGAAATACATGCACCAGGCTTCCGCCCCCGATATTGTCTGGGACAACCATTCCTTTCTACTTACCCAGACCATGTTTCCCCAACGACTTAAAAAAGAGGGCTACAAAACAGGATATATCGGAAAATTTCACCTGGGTGAGGAAGAAAAACCAACCCCCGGCTTCGATCTGTGGGCAAGCTTTGAATTTGTTGGCGGATACTTTAACCAGAATATCTGGGTAAACGGCAAAGAACAAAAAAGGAGCGGCTTTACGGATGATCATATTGCCGCCATGGCGGACAGTACCATCCAGGCCTGGGCAAAAGATGACCAGCCCTTTTGTTTGATCGTTGGCCTGAAGTCGCCACATATCCCCTTCACATTCCCGGAACGAATGAAAAAATACTATCAGGATGTTACATTCCCCCAACCTGAAACGTTTTATTTTGACTATTCAGACAGTAAGCCGGGATTAGCCAACAACCTCATCAATGCCCGGGAATGGCCCGGAGCAATTCCGCGCTACGGATCCTTCCAGGAGTGGGTCCGATCTTATACGCGGATCGCAACAACCATCGACCAGTCGGTGGGTACCGTGACAAACGCTTTAGAGAAAGCCGGACTGAATGACAATACGATCTTTATTTATACCAGCGACCACGGCTACTCCCTGGGGGAATTCAACCTCTGTGAAAAACATTATGCCTACGAACAGATCATGCGGATTCCAATGATCGCCCGGTTCCCGGAACAGCTTCGCGCCGGGTGTCCGCCGGATGATATGGTGATGCTGATGGACCTTGCCCCAACCATCATGGATTATTGTACAGGGGAGATTCCCGATGAAATGGAAGGGAAAAGCTGGCGCCTCCTGGAAAAAATAGCGGGGGATCGCGAAAAGCCCCTCAGGGAGGCAGTCTTTTTTGATTTCTGGCACAACCAGCGGGAGATCCTTCCACCGATGCAGGCCGTGAGAACAGAAAGGTATAAACTCATCGACTATGAATACATGCCGTACAAAGAACTTTACGACCTGGAAAAAGATCCGCTGGAAAAAAAGAATCTGATTGATAACGACCATTACAATGGTATAAAAAAGAATCTGGAGGAAAGGCTTGCAAACTGGAAGGAAGAAACAGGCTGGGTGGCCCGGGAAAAAAGGGAACTCAAAACAATCTACATCAGTGAATCGCCGGATTCCAAACACCTCCTAGCTGAAAATATTCTTCAGAAAAACAGCGGGTGGATTCCTGTTCAACGGAAAAACGGACTATTTGATCTCAGTAAATACCTGCAAAAAGAATCATTTTTCATCGCTATTCCAGTGAATAACGGAAGCAATTACGACCCCTTTATCAACCTCAGGATCACCAACCCTGAAGACAAAAACGCAGCCATCCCCTATCGTGGATTTTTTCAGGGAGAAGCGATTTACAGCAACCTTGCCTGGAAAGCCCAACAGGGGATTACCACTCCCCCCTTCCGGAAAAGTTTCGATCAGGGATTTAATCCCCCGCTCAGACCAGGCAGTAATGTGATCCTGATCCAACCCGAGAGGTTTCCGGATTTACCCGCAAAATGGAACTTTACCGTGGTGGGGGGCATTGAAAAATTACAATTTCTATAAAACTGAAAAAAAAATCCTGTCGAAAAGCACCCATTGGTTGAATTTTTCAACAAACAGAACAAAAATGTTACAAAAACAAAAAAAGATGAATCAAATAAAATAGTTTAATAAAAAAAATATTCAAATCTTTGAGGAAATTCAATCCTGATTTTTGAAACAAGCGTACATTCAGCCAAAAAAAGAAGGGCCTCACCTTCTTTCAAACAGTTCATTTTTGCTGTTACTGATCTGCTCAAATGATTAAAAAAATGAGAAACAATACATTCAATTTAAATATATTCACATGAAAAAATTCACATTAACAACCTTGATGGTAAGTGCTGGGTTTTCTTTATCCCTGTTTGCCCAAACCCGGCCCAACATCGTAATGGTTATGGCAGATGACATGGGGGGAAGGGATCTGCCCGTTTATGGCAACAAGTTCAATGAAGCCCCCAACATCGACAAACTGGCCACCCAGGGCGTGGTGTTTGATAATGCCTATGCAGCTCCTGTGTGTTCCCCCACCCGGGCCAGCATCCAGTCGGGACAGCACCCGGCCAGAGTGGGCGTTTTCGATTTTATTCCCGGACACTGGCGCCCGTATGAAGAGGTGATCGTACCCCAAAATGACGTCCAGCATCTGCCGGATGATATTTTTTCCATTGGTGAGGCAATGCAGACTGCCGGTTATAAAACCGGTTACTTTGGGAAATGGCACCTGGGGGGTCAACCGGAACATCTTCCCAATGCACGCGGGTATGACCAGGCCCACATGTATGCCGGCGGCGGTTTTTACCAGCCGAAATTTGTTCCCGAATACAACGACCCCGAAAATAAACGGCTCAGTGAGATCCTGACCGATATGGGAATCAGTTTCATGAAGGACAATAAAGACCAGCCCTTCTTTCTTTTTGTTTCGCACTATGACGTTCATGTGCAGCTGGATGCCGACCGGGACCTGATCAATAAATACAAGCAAAAAGCGAAGGATCCGGACTATGCATGCAATGCCGTTTATGCTGCTATGATCGAGCATGTGGACCGGAGCGTCGGAGCCCTCATGAACGCTGTTAATGAAATGGGACTGAATGACAATACAGTATTTATCTTCTATTCCGACAACGGGGGGGTGGATAACCGGTTTGATAATATTCCCTTACTGGGGGGAGAGAGCGTGGATGCCTACCCCGAAGGCCATCCCCTGCAGTACATCGCTACCACCAATGCTCCGCTGCGGGCAGGAAAAGGAACGCTTTACGAAGGGGGAATCCGCGTCCCGTTGATTGTCCGTTGGCCGGGAAAAATAGAACCCGGAACAACATCAGATGCGCTGTTATCCTGTGTGGATTTCTATCCGACATTTCTTGAACTGGCGGGGGGAAAAGCACCCAAAGATCAGGTCCTCGACGGTATCTCCATGCTACCTGTATGGACGGAAAACAAATTTGACCCGCAGCGGGAAGTATTTACCCACTATCCGGTTTATCACCACGAACAACCCATGTCTGCCGTCAGAAAAGGGGATTGGAAAATTGTTGAAAATCTTGTATCGGGCGAATTTGACCTCTACAACCTGAAATACGATGTCAATGAGATGACTGACCTCAAATTCAGCTATCCGGAAAAACTGGAAGCGATGAAAAAGGTTTTGAAAAAATGGCAAAGAGACACCTATGCTGAAAAGCCGGTTCCCAATCCGGCATTCAATGAAGACAAACGTTACCAATGGGGCATCCATCCGGACCGGAACCAACACTGACCAGCCTCCGGAGGATCGCTTCGCATTAAATACCGGCCGTTTTCTCCCGTTTTTACCGGGAGAAAGTGGCTTAAATGGATCATCTGACACTTATGAAACCACTAATTCCCCTGCTTTTTACATTTTTGCTTTTCAGTTCATGCAGCAACCAAACCAACGAACTGGCCCAAAAATTTTCAACTCTTCCTGAAACAGTGGAAGATCCCTGGTGCTATTACTACTGGGTCAATGATGATATTTCCAAAGAGGGCATCACCAAAGACCTGCTTGCCATGAAAGCGGCCGGCATCGGAACGGCCTTTCTGGGGAATGTGAATCATACCGGGGAAGACGGGCGGGTTCCCCTGTTCAGTGAGGAGTGGTGGGAATGCATGGTCCACCTGGTCAATGAAGGGAAACGGATCGGCATTGATATTGGCATTTTTAACTGTCCGGGCTGGAGCCAGAGCGGAGGCCCCTGGATAACCGGCGATAAGGCCATGCGCTTTATCACCTGGTCGGAAACAAACGTTGCAGGACCTGGAAATATTTCCATTACACTTCCCCGCCCCGATTCGTTGTTCCAGGATTTGAAAGTCCTGGCCTTTCCTGCGGGCACCCCGGAGAAAGATAGGACGGCCGCAAAAAACGTGCGCATTAAAACCACGCCTTCGCTTCCCTCATCGACCAAACTGGCCGATGGCGATCCTTCAACGGGAATCCTGCTGCCCCCTGAAGTGAAGAAATGCATCGCAGAACTGGATTTTCCCGAAAAGATCCGGGCCAACAGCCTGCTGCTTTATCCGGAAACGCCCATCAGAGCCAATGCCCGGCTATACGCCCGCCTGAACGGCAGGGACTCCCTTATCCGTACGTTCCTGTTCGACCGGAGCAATTTTCAAAAAACCGTGGGCCCCATGGTGGATGATCCACTGGCATTGGCACTTCCGGGGGTTCAATCCTCAAAATTTACCCTGGTGCTGGAAAACATTGCAGGCAGTGTTCAACCTGCCGGGCTGTCAGAGATTGTCGTTTCAGAGCAGGCTCTGCTCGAAAAATTTGTCGAAAAACAACTGGGAAAAATGCACCCCACCCCCCTGCCGGAATGGAATAGTTACAGCTGGGAGGAACAACCTTTTCCGGTGCCGCCGGAATTGACCGTGCAGGAGAAGGAGATACAGGACATCTCTGCTGAAATGCAGGAAAATGGACGCCTCGACTGGGAGGTTCCTGAAGGCAACTGGACCATCCTCCGCATGGGAATGACACCGACAGGCGTGGAAAACCATCCTGCCGCCCCCCAGGGAGTTGGATTTGAAGTGGATAAAATGAACGAAGCAAAAGTGCGTTATCACTTTGACCAATTTGCCGGGGAACTGCTAAAACGGATCCCGGAAGAGAACCGCGAAGCTTTGAAGTACCTCATCAGTGACAGCTATGAGGTGGGCTCCCAAAACTGGACCGACGGGTACAGGGAAACATTCATGGAAAAGTACGGGTACGATCCCATCCCCTACCTGCCGGTTTTAACGGGGCGCATCGTAGGAAGCGTGACCGAATCAGAACGCTTTCTCTGGGACCTACGCCGGGCCGTGGCCGATGATATCGCTCATGAATACGTTGGTGGATTGAAAACGATCTGCAATGAAAATAACATGCAGCTGTGGCTCGAAAATTACGGACACTGGGGCTTTGCATCGGAATTCCTGATGTATGGGGGACAGTCGGACCTGGTGGGCGGAGAGTTCTGGAACGAAGGCTCGCTGGGCAATATCGAATGTAAAGCCGCCTCATCGGCTGCGCACATATACGGAAAACCGGTCGTGTATGCAGAGGCATTTACCTCTTCCGCCCAGGCCTTCCTGAGGCACCCGGCGCTGTTGAAAAAACGGGGCGACTGGAGCTTTACGGAAGGGATCAATCATTATGTGCTCTGCTTGTTTATCCACCAGCCGGATGATACCCGGAAACCGGGTGTTAATGCCTGGTACGGAACCGAGATCAACCGCCACAACACCTGGTTCAGCCAGGCTTCCAGCTGGACGGACTACATCCGGCGCTGCCAGCTTCTTTTGCAACAGGGTTCCTATGCCGCTGATGTGTGCTACTTCATTGGCGAGGATGCACCCATAATGACCGGCAGCCAAATTCCGGAACTTCCCGGAGGATATGCGTTCGACTTTATCAACGCGGAAGTGATCCTGAACCGCCTTTCAGTTAAAGACGGGAAACTCACCCTTCCCGGTGGCATGAGTTATCACCTGATGGTACTCCCCCAACTCAAAACCATGCGCCCCGAGGTGCTGGCAAAAATTGAGGAGCTTGTAAAAAATGGGGGAAAGATCCTGGGACCTCCGCCAGAACACTCCCCCAGCCTGGAGGGTTATCCCGCCTGCGATGAAAAAGTGCGGGAGATGGCCGCGCGGCTGTGGATTCCTGACAGGAATCAGCAGGCATATACCCGTCCGTACGGTCAGGGAATGGTCTTCGATGGCATGGATCTTCCGCAGGCCCTCCAACGGTTATCCCTGGAAAAAGATGTTGAAATGGGCAAAGAAATTCCGGTGCTCTGGACTCACCGGACCCTCCCCGGAAAAGAGGTCTATTTCCTGACCAACCAACAAAATAGAAAAATCCGGTTGGCGCCCTCTTTCAGGGTCAGCGGACTTAAACCCCAGCTTTGGGACCCTGTCTCCGGAGAGATACGCAGGTTAAATGAATTTAATGATGCCGGAGGGAGAACAACCGTGCCCCTGCAGTTGAACCCCCTTCAAAGCTGTTTTGTCGTTTTCTCCAATCAATCGGGCCGGCACATCGCCCCCGGATTTGAAAACAACTTCCCGGAAATGAAAACGCTGAAAACATTGCACAAGGAATGGCAGGTTGAATTTCACAATAAATCCATCGGCCCCGAAAATCCAATAACAATGAATTCATTAAAAGACTGGAGGTTTTCCTCCAATCCCGAAGTGAAATATTATTCGGGCGGGGCTACCTACCAGACAACCTTCAATATAGATGAAATTCCCGGGGACCGCGAGGTTTACCTGAACCTGGGAAATGTGGAGGTCATGGCAGAAGTCCGCCTGAACGGAAAAGAAACGGGCGGTGTATGGATCGCCCCTTACCGGCTGAATATCAGCAGGTATCTGAAAGCAGGAGAAAACACCCTCGAGGTGGATGTAGTCAACCTTTGGCGCAACCGCATGGTGCGCGATAAGTCACTTCCCGAAGCGGAACGCTATACCTGGACCTACGTCGATGACGTAAAAGCCGGGGAGGAATTGCAGCCCTCAGGGCTTCTGGGACCGGTAACCCTGGAATACCCTGAATGAAACAAATCAAAAAAATCACAAAACAACTTAAATCATGGACTCATTAAAATTATCGCATGTCCTGTTAGCTGCCGGAGCCTTGTCATTTTTCTCCTGCACAACGAATGAAGATGAAAAACCCAACGTGGTGTTTGTTTTTGCCGACCAGTGGCGTGCCCAGGACCTGGGATTTACCGGAAACGAGCAAGTAAAAACACCGGCCCTCGACCAGCTGGCTCAGGAGGCTGTGGTCTTCAACAATGCCATCTCAAACATTCCCGTTTGTACCCCGGCCCGGGCTTCATTAATGACCGGGCAGTACCCACTGACCCACGGGTTATTTTATAACGACAAACCCCTGGCCACCGATGCCCACTGCATCGCCGAAGTATACAAAGCAAACGGGTACCAGACCGGTTACATCGGTAAATGGCACATCAACGGACACGATCACAATACCCCGGTGTGGGAAGGTCGGAAAAAACCAGTTCCCAAACACCGGCGACAGGGATTCGACTTCTGGAAAGTGCATGAATGTACCCACGATTACAACAACTCCTTCTATTTCGATGAAGATAACAACAAACATAAATGGGAAGAATACGATGCCATTGCACAAACAGAAGAGGCCATCAACTATATTCACAATCACAAGGAAGATCCCTTTGTTCTGTTCCTCTCGTGGGGACCGCCCCATGCGCCCTATCAAACAGCTCCCGAAGAATATAAAAGCCATTTACCGGGATATGGACATCAACTCCAGCCAATGTCCTGAAGCATTTTCCGAAAAAGCCACGGAATGGATCCCGGGGTATTATGCGCATATAACAGCCTTGACCAATGTGTGGAACAACTTGCGAAGGCTATCCGTGAAGCGGAATAAGAGAACAAGCACCATTTTGTGATACCTCCGACCATGGCATTATGCTGGGGTCGCACGGTTCTGTCAAAAAACAACAACCCTGGGAAGGAGTCCATTGCCATTCCGTTCATGCTGAAGTATCCCGGTAAACTTAAGCCGGGAAAAGAGAAAACAAAGTCTTCTCCTTTCCCGATATCATGCAGCTGCTTTCACTGAGCAACCTTGAAATCCCCTCCTCCAGTAGAAGGCATCGACTGGTCCGGCGAACTGCTTGGCACAGAAAATTTGCAGAGTGGACGGGCATTCATAGCCTGCCCGGTGCCGTTTCATCAATGGTCGTATAAAACAGGGGGACAGAGACACCGGGATCCGCACACCGAAGGTATACCTATGCCAAGGGATCTTAACGGCCCCTGGATCCTGCCTTGACAATGAAAAGGACCCGTACCAGCTGAATAACCTCTGCAAACAATCCGGATACAAAGCGCTTCAGGCTGAACTGGAAGAGAAACTGCAAAAAATGCTCCGCCGGCGGGGATGAATTCCTGGAAGGGAAAGAATACATGAAAGTGTGGAATTATTCATGGGACATGGATGACTCCATCCAGGTAAACCAAATAAATAACAAGTAATTATGAATCTCAAAATTTGGAAGGCCAATGAGGACACTATGCTGTCCATGGCTTTCGTCTAAAACCACCTCTTTTACTGCTGAAAATAAAAAACAGATAAGAACCTAAAACAGATGAGAGAACCCATATTTCAAAACAGGAACCGGCACTACACTGCTTCCCCGAAAAGCAGGCGTGATTTTCTAGAAAATGCTGTCGGTGCTGAGCGCGGTACCCTGGTATCCTTCCGGCCGGCCCTTCTGACCGGACCCGCCGGAATGAAAGTGACAAAAGGCCAGGATCATTTCAGCTTAAACAAATTTTATCCATCGCTGGAGGGGCTGACGGTCCCGGAATTCCTTACCGGCCAGGCAGATCGTTGATGCCCGCTATTCCCTTTTTTCCCTGGGCTATGACCATTTCAGAAGGGAGGAAGGGTCCAGTACTCATGGATACCCAAAATAGCAACAACCACATCGAATGCATTATTGAAAGAAATGCCCGGGCCTCTGGGCTGAAAGTTTTATCACCTGAAAAGCGAACACCGGAAAAGATGCGCTTCTGACACCGGTCAACTGGTCATGGACCACCAAAACGGCGATCATTTGATGCCCCGGCTTTCGGGCGCACCCTGAACAGAAAGAGGGCCGCTGCCATCGAAAATAATCGCTCCTGATCCGAAGCGAAAAGAGAACAATTCATAAGCCCCTGAAAGCGCCGCCCTTGCTTAAATGGAGCCACTGGGCCCTGTTTCCTGAACTGAAAAGAAATAGAATTTTCCTTCAGCTGGATCGATGAGATGAAAGTTTTGATGAACACCGGATCCCGTTTCCAGAAAGATGCTCTTATTGCCATAAAAACAAAAATCTGCCACTTTGCGCCCTCCAGCATACCGGTCCGGGCCTTATTCCCACGGCCATACTGGCTCATTGCTTCACCAATGCACTGCTGTTTGTTGTCTCGGGAACAGAGATTTACATCCTGGATGAGATGAACCCAAAAAACAACTGAGCTATTTTGTCGGAGGGCCCCTCAAAAGGGAACCAATGTAAAACGGACACGGGCCCATATTATTTTATTCTAATCAATCAAAAATGAGTAAATACATTGAGGCAATAACGGAGGGGTTTCTGAATGCATCCCGTTTTTTTTACAATCAAATACGATTTAACGAATGAACCGGAATAATAAGAAACGACCAAATATTTTGATCATTGTCAGCGACCAGCAATCCATCGATACCTTGTCATCGCTGAAAACCATTTTTAAGGACAAAGCCTACGGCACCCACTGGCTGAAAACCCCCAATCTTGACCGGATGTTGGAGAAAGGCATGTTTTTTACCCAGTCGCACAGCACCAACCCCGTCTGTTCCCCGGCAAGAAGCAGCATTTTCACCGGAAGGATGACGATTGAAACGGGACTGGTTTACAACAACATCGGTATCGACCGGAATGTACCCAATATGGGCCAGTGGTTCACGGAAAATTCAGATTATGAGCGCTGGTATTGCGGGAAATGGCATGCCGGGGGAAAATGGAATTATCCGGCACTGGATGGCCCGCGGAAAATCCCCGGCTTTAATACCCTTCCGGGCTCCAGTCTGGGAACGGGGGATATTGCAGACTATGAAGTTTCGGCCTCAGGTGCTGCTTTTATTGAAAACTACCGGGAGGAACATCCCTTTCTGCTGGTTCTTGGATTTATGAACCCGCATGACATTTGCTTCTGGAATAACAGCACCCAGGTTCCCGATGAAAACCAATTCTCCATTCCTGAAGATGAATTACCCGATTTGCCGCCTAATCAACACAGTAACTTTAAAGAACCTTTCAGGCTGGGCCGGAAAAAATTTGACGATGCGGCCTGGAAAAATTACCGGTACGATTACTTCCGGATGATCGAAAAGCTGGATGCAGATGTCGGGCGGGTCATGGATGCTGTTGATTCCCGCGATGATAATACCCTGGTGATCTTCACGGCCGATCACGGGGATGGTGCCGGAAGGCATTCCCTGGTCCAGAAATGGTTCCCTTATGAAGAGGCATTGAAAGTGCCCTTCCTGGTCTACGCCCCGGGAATGGTTCAACAAGGCATCGATACCGAACATCTGGTAAGCGGGGTGGATATCATGAGCACCGTTTGTGATTATGCCGGGATTCCTGCCCCGCCGGACCAGCGCGGTCTTAGTTTGCGCCCTGTCCTTGAAGGGGAAAAGGGGATCCAATGGCGGGATCATGTCTATGCCGAATTCAGGACTACCGGCAGGATCATCCGTTCGCAACGGTATAAATTTGTCAAATTCTACGAAACCTCCGGGTTGCCGGCTACCGAAGATAAACATTTTGTGTTGAAAGCCACCGGCGAACCTTCGGCCTTTATCCCGGGAAAAGGACACCTGTTCAAAGACAAAAAACCGCGCCTTCTTTTCGATATGGAGAAAGACCCCTGGGAAACAGAAAACCTGGCAACCAACCCGGAATACCAGGAAATTGTGGCGCAGCACGAATCATTCCTGAAGGAGTGGGAAGCCAGGCTGATCCCGGGAACCCATTACGACCGAAACTAACGCAAAAATAAGATACTATGAATTTTAACAAATTGTTTCAAAAAGTGGTGCCGGGGGTTTTTCTTCTGGCCTCCTCCGCTGCCTGGGCACAGGCAGAAAAACCCAATATTGTAGTGATCATGGCCGATGATCTCGGCTATTCGGACCTGGGGTGTTATGGCAGTGAAATACAAACCCCCCATATTGACAGACTAGCGGATCAGGGGCTCCGTTTCACGCAGTTTTACACTTGTGG
>JAGYMR010000073.1 GCA_018400515.1 Tangfeifania sp. | reverse complement strand
GCCTGGCGCGGGCTGGCGACCCTGAAATCACCACCCGGATCTTCTCAATTGATTTCCCGTTCAGCTCCAAAGCATTGATCAGACCGGCCGCTGAAATGATGGCCGTGCCGTGCTGGTCATCATGAAAAACGGGGATGTTGAGCGCTTTTTTCAATTTTTCTTCAATAACAAAGCACTCAGGGGCCTTGATATCTTCCAGATTGATGCCCCCAAAAGTCGGGGAAATGGATTTAACCGTTTCGATGAATTTTTCGGGATCATTTTCATCAACCTCAATGTCAAAAACATCCACATCGGCAAAAATTTTAAACAGAAGGCCTTTCCCTTCCATGACCGGTTTCCCGGCCCCGGCTCCAATATTACCCAGTCCCAGAACGGCGGTGCCGTTGGAAATAACAGCCACCAGGTTCCCTTTAGCAGTGTACTTGTATATATTATCGGGGTCTTTTTGTATTTCAATGCAGGGTTGTGCCACCCCGGGCGTGTACGCCAATGAAAGATCGTACTGGGTGTTATGCGGTTTGGTCGGGACCACTTCAATTTTTCCGGGGCGCTCTTTTTGATGATAATTCAGCGCATCCGTGCGGTTAATTTTTGGCATAGCAAGTAATTTTGGTTTTGGGGGTAAAGGTAAAAATTTTTTCACTCCTGGTATTGTCCGAAAAACGCTTCGATGGCCTGGGTGCGATAATCAAATATCGCTTTCAGCTTCCCCCTGATCAGCAGCGGATGGGCAAGCGTTCCCAAAATCCCGAAAGGTGTCTTATAGGAGACAATATCGGTCATCAGAACACCCCCCTCCAGGGGCTCAATAAAATGTTCGTGATGCCAGAAGGCATAAGGCCCCATGCGCTGTTCATCTACAAAATAGCTCTTCTCCTTCACCTGCGTAATTTCGGTGACCCAGGTCATTTTTATCCCCATCAGGGGACTTACTTTATAACAGATAATCATACCAGGATACATCTTTTCCGGAATCCCTTCAGAGGTAATTTCAAAACCCATGTATGCCGGGGTTATCTTCTTCAGGTTGCCGGGAGAAGAGATAAAATCCCATACTTTATCGATGTTTGCCGGGATTTTCTGTTGGGTACGTAATTGATAGAATCCCATCCTTAAAGATTTACATTTTTTTCATTCTGCGAAAGATTCATTGGAAAAAAGGAGATACAACCCCTTTTACCCTTTCCCTCATCCAGATGAATTAAAACCGGCTTTTCAGTTCCACATCTTTGGAAAAAAGCATGGCGGTTTCGATCAGTGCCAGGTGGGAGTATGCCTGCGGAAAGTTCCCGAGGAGCCTTTTGCTCTTAAAGTCAATATCTTCACTAAAGATCCCCACGTGGTTGCTGTAGGTAAGAAGCCGGTCAAACAAAGCCTGTGCTTCTTGTTCTGCGCCAATTTTAAAAAGTGCATGAACCAGCCAGAAAGTGCATATAGTAAAAGCCGAATTGGGCTTTCCGAAATCATCGGGATTCCGGTAGCGGTACATCAGCCCGTTGCGGCTCAGTTCCCGTTGCACTACCCGTACGGTACTGACAAAGCGGGGATCATCGGCACTGATAAACCCGTAGGATTCCATTAAAAGGGCGGTAGCATCCAGGTCCCGGGATCCGTATGCCTGGGTAAACGACTGGATTTCATCATCCCATCCCTTTTTCAGGATGTCGTTTTTTATGTTTTCCCGCAAACGCCCCCAGCTTTTTTCATATTCGTGCCGTTTTATCAGTCTGGCCACTTTAATGGCACGATCGACCGCAACCCAGCACAATACTTTGGAGAAAACAAAATGCCGCTGGTCGTGCCTGATCTCCCAGATCCCCCGGTCGGGTTTCCGCCAGTTTTTCCGGACAATCCGTACGATGCTCCGTGTAATGGTCCACAGCTCTTCACTGTTTTGCAGGGTCACTTCAAACAGGCTGAATTGCTGAAAAATAACATCCATCAGGATCCCGTAAATATCGTGTTGCTTCTGCCGGTAGGCAGCATTCCCGATCCGGACCGGCATGCTTCCTTCGTAACCCGAAAGATGCGTCAGAATACGCTCCCGCAGGTTCTTCTCCCGGTTGATCCCATACATGATCTGTATTTTTTCATCTTTGTCGGAAACCACATCGATGATAAAATTCATGAAACGCTCGGCGCTTTTCCAGTGTCCAAGTTTGGTCATCACTTTAATCACCATTGAAGCATCGCGCAGCCAGCAAAAGCGGTAGTCCCAGTTCCTTATCTCACCAATGGTTTCCGGCAGGGAAGTGGTAATGGCGGCAAGGACCGCTCCCGTTTTGTCAAAACTCAGCAGTTTCAGCACCAGGGCACTCCGCAGAATTTCATCATTATAACTGCTGAATTTATGGGTATCTTCCGACCAGTTCAGCCAATAGACTTTGGTCCGCTGGAGTTTCAGGTAAGCCCTGTCAATGGATTGTTTCAGCAGTTTTTGATTGTAGCTTACAAGAAAATAGATGTCATCCTCCACCACGATCTCTTCACCGTTAAGGACTTTCTTTTGGTCTGTGTTGGTATAAAGATACAACGAATCGTACCGGCCGCTGCTGGTATAGCTCTTAATAAATTCCTTCTGGACAACGGTGGTGGTTTTTCTTTCGGCATATTCCAACTGCGGATTGTAAAGGACACGGAAGCGGGGCTTCCCGGATACCCGCCGGATGTACCGGATGATATCGGGTGGGGAGTAAACCATCTGCCGGCCGTTATGGTAATGATAGCGGGGCATAAAATCCAGCACCTCAAAACAATCGGTACCATTGGAAAACCGGGTTTGCAAAATATTTGTCTTAGATACATAATTCTGCGAATGGTGGTAATCAGCGTCCGTCAAAATTTCAAAACTACCCCCTTTCTCCTGGTCCAGGATTTTGGCAAAAACCGATGCAGCATCAAAAACAGGAAGGCAAAGCCAATCGACAGAACCCGCTTTTGATACCAGTGCAGCACTTGCACTGTTTCCGATAACTCCGTAATCGAGGTTGGTCATCCTAAAACAATATTTGATTTTTTATTTTGACATTTGGTATATTTTGCTTATACTAGAGAAAGAACAAATATAGAAAAACTATGAGTCGATTTCTAATAATTTCAAACCGATTGCCCATTAAGATTAATTTTTCAGAGGATCACCTTAAAGTGACACCCAGTGTTGGAGGACTTGCCACCGGCATGGTTTCAGTAAGCAGTTCGTTTAACAGTCTCTGGATCGGCTGGTCAGGTGTCGACCGGGAAACCCTGACAAAAAAACAGGAAGAAAAAGTGAACAAAACCCTGAAAAAAGAAAAGTGTGTTGATGTAAACCTGACCCAAAGAGAGGTTGAACTTTATTATGAAGGGTTCAGCAATAAAACCATCTGGCCGCTGTTCCACTATTTCAACCAGTTTGTTAATTATGATGAAGAGCAGTGGCAGGCCTACAAACAGGTCAACCAAAAGTTTGCCGATGTTATTGCCGAAAACATGGCGGGCGTTGATAAGATCTGGATCCATGATTACCACCTGCTGCTGCTGCCCGAAATGATAAAAAACCGGTTCCCGGATGTTACCATCGGTTTTTTTCTTCACATTCCCTTTCCTTCGTTTGAATTGTTCCGGATCCTTCCCTGGCGCTATGAAATTATTAACGGAATGCTGGGAGCCGATCTGCTGGGTTTTCATACCTTCGACTACGAGCGGCACTTTATGAGCTCCGTCCGCAGGTTGCTCGGATACGACATCAACATCAACAAAATCAACCTTCCTAAAAGGATCATCAAGGTCGACAATTTCCCCATGGGGATCGATTACGATAAGTTCCACAACGCAGCCATGGAATCACAAAGACGGTCTGTCCGCGACAAGTCCGATGTCAGAAAAGAGCTCGAACGCTATTACCTGCTTTATCCGGAAACCAAATTCATTCTCTCCATCGACCGGCTCGATTACACCAAAGGTCTGATCAACCGGCTGGAGGCTTTTGAATATTTCCTGGAAGCTTATCCGGAATACCGCGAAAAGGTGACTTTGGTCCTGCTGGCCGTTCCCTCAAGAATTGGCGTGGAACAGTATCAGCAGATGAAGAGCGAGGTGGATGAGATTGTCGGCCGGATTAACGGCGAATATTCAGCAATTAACCGGACCCCCATCTGGTATTTCTACCGCAGCATGCCTTTCGAAAACCTGGTCGACCTGTACAACTATTGTGAAATAGCCCTGATTACCCCCATCAGAGATGGCATGAACCTGGTTGCCAAGGAGTTTGTTGCCTCGAAAACAGATGGCCGGGGCGTTCTGATCTTAAGCGAAATGGCCGGTGCTTCCAAGGAAATGAGCGAAGCGCTGATCATTAATCCCCACGACAAGGTACAAATTGCCAAAAATATTAAAAAGGCCATTGAAATGCCTCTGGAGGAACAGATCGAACGGAATCAATACCTGCAGAAAAGGCTAAAACGCTACAATGTGGAAAAATGGGCCACCGATTTCCTTAACGGCATGGAAGAGGTCCGAAAAAATGAACAAAATTTTAAAGGGAAGAAACTGACCTTCTCCAGGAAAAACCAAATCATCAAGGACATTTGCAAATCGGACAACCGCATTTTTTTCCTTGATTATGACGGTACCCTGAAAGACTTCCAGGACAATCCCAAACATGCCCATCCTGACAAGGATCTGTATGAATTGTTGGACAGCCTGGCCCAAAACCCCAAAAACCGGGTCGTGCTCATCAGTGGTCGTGACAGGAAAACTTTTGATCAATGGTTTGGAAAAAGGCCCTACACCCTGATTGTGGAACATGGTGTGTGGTACAAAACCGCGGGAGGAAAATGGAATATGATCGAACCGCTCGATGATTCATGGAAAGAGAGCATTCATTCGGCCCTTGAATTTTATGTCGACCGCACCCCCGGCTCTTTTATTGAAGAAAAGAATTACAGCCTTGTCTGGCACTACCGGAAATCGGACCCGGAACTGGGACATAACCGGGCCATTGAACTGAAGGATGAACTTACAAGCCTCGTATCCAATCTGAACCTCGAAATTCTGGAGGGCAGCAAGGTGATCGAGATTAAAAACCGGGGAATTAACAAGGGGCGGGCTGCCCAGAAGGTGCTCCATGCAGAGCCGGCAGAAAAAATTGTTGCCATCGGCGATGACTGGACCGATGAGTTCCTTTTCTCTGAACTCCCCGAAGATGCGGTGACTGTAAAGGTGGGAATGTCTAATACCAACGCCAGCTATAAGGTGGAAAATTACCTCGAGGTCCGCGACATGCTCAAACAGTTTGCCTCCAACGGCCACTCGGAAACCAAATAATTTATTCGCAGAACCCATGCGCGGCCATGCGCGTTCCCGGGACAGGACGCGCCGGCCTGAAAAGGAAATTCTCCGGCTTCAGTAACGGGGAATCTCCTTTAAAAACGCATAGCTTCCCGAAGCATAATCCATGGCACAAACAAAATGCTGCAGCCCATTGGACACGATTACCAGCGCCACCTTTAATCCACTGTTGTACCGCACCACCTGGTCGAAGGTCTCCTGACTAATCTTTACATTCGGGGCCTTGAACTCAGCAATCAGATAAGGATCGCCGTTCCGGCGGAATACAAGAAGGTCGAACCGGAACAATTTCTCATTCAATTCGAGCTGTTTTTCAACAGCCATTAACGCCGGGGGGTACTTTTTATCGTTTATCAGAAACCGGATAAAATTCTGCCGCACCCACTCCTCGGGGGTCAGTAAAACAAATTTCTTCCGGACCGCATCAAAGATGTACTTCTTATCCCGCTGCCGCTTCAACCTGAAACCGTAGGACGGCAGGTTCAGTTGTTGCATTTTCCCGTTTCCCTTTTTAGTTTTTAACAAATATTGGCTGACCCCGTGGAAAAGTGTACTTTTGTGGTAGCCTGTTCCCGTGAACAAAATAAGTCATTCTTCTGTAATTTTAATAAATGAAGACAAAAAAAGAGATTGTTGAAAACTGGTTGCCCCGATACACCGGAAAAAATCTGGAAACATTCGGGGAATTTATTCTCCTCACCAATTTTATGAATTATGTGGAGAAGTTTGCCCGGCGTTTTGACGTTCCGGTGGAAGGAAGCGACAAAAACATGCCCAATGCGACGGCCGGGGGCATCACCATTATCAATTTCGGCATGGGGAGTCCCAATGCCGCCACCGTCATGGACCTGCTGGGGGCCATTAAACCCAAAGGTGTTCTTTTCCTGGGAAAATGCGGGGGACTAAAGAAAAAAAACCAGCTGGGCGATTTCATTCTGCCCATTGCAGCGATCCGCAATGAGGGAACATCCTCTGATTACCTTCCCCCCGAGGTGCCGGCCCTCCCGGCATTCAACATTCATCGCGCTGTATCGCATATTTTGCGCGATTCCGGAACTGACTACTGGTCGGGTGTGGTCTATACAATGAACCGGCGGGTCTGGGAATTTGATGAAAAATTCAAAAAACACCTGACAAAAACCAGGGCGATGGCCATCGATATGGAAACAGCCACCCTTTTTACCGTGGGGTTTGCCAATAAAATTCCTACCGGAGCACTCCTGCTGGTAACCGACCAGCCCATGATCTCGGCAGGGGTAAAAACCAGCGAAAGTGACCGGCTGGTAACGCACCAGTTTATCAATACCCATCTACAGACCGGCATCGATGCCCTCCTGGAAATAAAAAACCACGGCCTTTCAGTAAAACACCTGAGATTTTAACCGGAAAAACAGCTCCAGATGCAAACGGATTTTGAACGCCTTCTTGACAACCTGAAGAAAAAAGTGTACCATCCCCTTTACCTGCTGCAGGGGGAAGAGCCCTATTTTATCGACCGGGTCTCCGATTACATCGAAAAAAATGTACTGGCAGAGGCAGAAAAAAGCTTTAACCTGACCATCTTTTACGGAAAAGATTCGGATTACCGGACCATTGCTGAAGCGGCCCTCCGGTTTCCCATGATGGCCGACCGGCAGGTGATCATTGTTAAAGAAGCCCAGGCCCTGAATGAGATTGAAAAACTGGAAAGGTATGCCAATAAACCCATGGCCTCTACTTTGCTGGTGCTCAATTATAAATACAAAAAACTGAATGCCAATACGAAACTGGCCAGGACCATTGACCAGAATGGAGTCATTATGACCACGAAAAAAATTTATGAGGACAAGGTTCCTGCATGGATAGAAAAATTTTTGAAAAAATATGAATTTTCCATAGCTCCCCAGGCCGCACAAATTTTAACCGCCTATCTCGGGAATGACCTGGGGAAAGTCTCCAATGAGCTCAACAAGCTCATGATCGCCCTGAAAGAACCCCGGAAAATTACTCCGGCGGATATTGAAAAAAACATCGGACTGAGCAAAGAATTCAACCTGCTGGAACTGCAGGATGCTCTGGCGAACAAAAATATTTTCAAAGCCAACCAAATCATTCACTATTTTGGTGCAAACCCGGTCCAGCACCCGATTCAGCGAACTACCGCAACGCTCTTTACGTTTTTTTCCAAAATCTTCTCCTACCATTTTTTAGAAAATAAGAACGAAAGGAGTGCCGCTGCAGAGCTGAAGAGCCATCCATTTTACGTCAGTAAAATTAAAGCTGCCTCCAGAAATTATTCGCCGGCCAAATTATACCAAATTATTGGCATTCTGCGCGAATACGATATGAAAAGCAAAGGGGTGGATGTTTCGGGGCTGACCGACAGCAGTGAATTACAAAAAGAAATGATCTATAAAATTCTTCACTAATGGTAACATGGATTATAATCGGGATAACGGGCGTGGTTTCCTATCTGGCATTTCAGAACCAGGGGCTCATGGAGAAATTGCAGTTCAATGCAGCACAGGTACTCCACCAAAAACAATATTACCGGCTGGTCTCCCATGCTTTTATTCATGTAAGCTGGCCCCATTTGCTGGTGAACATGCTTGTTTTGTATTTTTTCGGAAGAAATGTGGAAAGTTATTTCGAATATTTTTTTGACCAGCGGGCGGTACTCTATTTCCTGATCCTCTACCTGGGAGGTTTGCTGATCTCCAACGCCTGGAGCCTCATCAAACACAAAAACGATTATTATTACAATGCCGTGGGGGCTTCAGGTGCCGTATCAGCGGTGCTCTTCACCTTTATCTTTCTGGATCCGCTCGAAATGCTCTACCTGTTTGCCATTATTCCCATCCCCGGCATCCTCTTTGCTGTAGGGTATCTGCTCTATTCTTATCAGATGGGGAAACGGAAAAGGGACAATGTAGCGCACGATGCCCACTTTCTGGGCGCTGTTTTCGGATTTATCTATCCCATCCTGTTAAAACCGGAACTGTTCGACCGTTTTATCGGCCAGTTGTTTTCATTCTTTTGATCCATGGGCTTTTTTATTATAAATGATGAAATCGTAAAAAAAGAAGAAGCGGATCTCACCGGACTTTTCCTCGGAGATTTCCGGACAATCTCCCAAAAAATGTGGTTTGGCTTCGGGGGCATTCCGCTTTTTAATGAAAACCTGGAATCCCTCCACCGCCAGGCAGCGGCTTTGAGGCTGGAACTCCCCCGAATTTTCAGCAACAAAAGAGAGCTGTTCCGGATAACCAAACGGATGCTGAATAAAAACAAATTCTTCCGTTCGGGACTGGTCCATTTCAGGATGCTCTGGCATGATAATAAAACCACCACCCTCATCACCGCCACTGCTTGTGAGAATTTTGATTTTCCTTTTTCAGAAAAAGGGCTTCTGCTTACTTTTGCCAACCTCCGGAAAAATTCTTCCAACCCATGGAATGCCTTTTCGTTTTTCAACGAATCATTATGGGAAGCCGCCCGGGCAGAACTAAAAGGAACGCATTTTCAGAATGCCATTGTCCTGAATGAAAATAACGCCGTATGTGAATGTGCCGGTGCTAACATTTTTATGGTCAAAAACAGCGAATTGATCACTCCGGCAACAACAGCCGGTTGTTACGAAGATGTAATAAAACCCTTCATTTTTGAAGCTGCAAGGAAAGAATCGCTCGGGATCACGGAGACACCCTCGGTAAAACAGGACGATCTGGCAGAAATGGATGAACTGTTTCTGGCCAGCGAGCAAAAAGGCATTCAATGGGTCCTGGGAATTGAAAACAAACGCTACCTTCACTCTTTTTCCCGGCGGATCAATGACCGGGTGAATCGCATATTAGAAACAAAAACAAAGAATCAGTAAAAAAAAAGAAATTAATTCATCGCCGGATTTTCAGGGAAATTCTCCCAGATCGAATAACGGTATCCGACTTTTTTTACAAAATCACCCCACGATGCCTCATCCAGTTCCCGCATCACGGCCTCTTCATCAACATCGTTCACCAGCCAGGAGTCTTCTTTGATCTCCTGCTCCAGCTGGCCCGAATCCCATCCGGAGTACCCCACAAAAAAACGTATATCAGCCAAATCCACTACACCGGCTTTCACCTTTTGTTTAAGGATCTCAAAATCGCCGCCCCAGTAAAGGTCGCCCAAAACATGTATACTTCCGGGAATCTTTTCCCCGAATTTATGAATAAAATAAACCGAATCGGTGGCAACGGGACCGCCCAGGTAAACATCCACATCCACATCGGGAAAACCGGGCAATAATTCATCAATGGCTACATCCACCTTTTTGTTCAGGATGAAACCAACGGCTCCCTTTTTGCCATAAGCAACGAGAAGGATGACCGAACGGTTGAAATAGGTCCCGGGCAGAAACGGTTCCGCAATTAAGATCCGCCCCTTTTTCGGTTCCACATTGTTGGTCTTGATTCTGAATATGTCTAAATTGTCTTTCATACGATTAAAATTGTTCATTTTCAAAGGCATCGTATGGAACGCACATCTATTTTAATCATTCCCCCTGGTGTAAATATTTTACATACTCGTTTCATAATCCTACAGCAATATAAGAAATAATATCCCATTAAAAAACACCCCCGCAACATTTTACAAAAACCATTCCGGGATAATTACTCTTTTCTGCAGCCGGAAAATATTTCCCAACCGCCGGACCAATTGTTGGCGGAATCATCACAAGCAGGCCGGATCTTCAGGGGTTAATCCTCAGATTCAACAACGATGAAAACATCTTCACCGGGTTCGGCCATGAAGTAGTGTTCACGGGCGAATTTTTCAAGCTCCTCCTTCCCGGCGTTAAGATCTTCCAGCTTCTGTTTATCAGCGGCAATTTTTTCGATGTAATACTCCTTTTGCTCAATCAGCTCTTTCAGGCGCCGCTTATTTTCCATGTGGGCCACAAAACTGTTTTCATCAAAAAATACGAACCAGGCAAGAAACAACAAAGAAGCAATCAAATACTTGTTGCCCAATCGCTTAAACCACCTTCGCTTTGTATTTCCTCCCTGTGTCATTCCTATATATTTTTGATTTTCCTTCAACTCCGTATCCGGGACCGGCATCCGCCCGTACTCCGGTTTAACTTTTCCCGTTTGTTTTCACAATGGAAAACGGGCACGCATCACTTCCCGGAAAAGCCGGCATCCTGCCGGAAAGAAAAAAACCGTTCCCGGGAATCAGGTAAAAACCTGATTCAAAAATAAAACGAAATCAAAACAAAAAAAAGCGTACCAAAGGAATCCTTCACGCTTTTTTGAACAAAGAAACGTTCATTAACCCATCCATTTATCCCTGAAAGGCAGTTTTCTGGCAGCATTCAGGGTGTAATTCCCGGAAAAACAAGCGAAAAAAAACCCGGGAGATAATCTCCCGGGTTCATCTTCCGTTCTCAAAATCATTATTCCTTCTGCGTCATTCATTTCACTTTATCGACAATCGCCTTAAATGCCTCCGGCTGGTTCATTGCCAAATCGGCAAGCACTTTCCGGTTGATGGCGACATCATTTTTCTTCAACAGTCCCATGAACTGCGAATACGACATTCCCTCCAGCCGGGCAGCCGCATTGATCCGCTGGATCCACAATGCACGGAATGTTCTTTTTTTCGCTTTACGGTCGCGGTAGGCATACTGCAATCCCTTTTCATAGGTGTTTTTTGCGACTGTCCAGACATTTTTACGCGCACCGAAATAACCTTTTGTCCGCTTCAGAATTTTTTTCCTCCGGGCACGTGATGCTGCATGA
>JAGYMR010000072.1 GCA_018400515.1 Tangfeifania sp. | reverse complement strand
GGATGAAAATTTCAAAAATAAGATCCTGCTGGAAGGTATTACGCCCGAAGATGTCCGCCAGGTGGAAAATCCAACATACGAAAATGTGAGTAAACTGGCCATCCAGTATTCTGATGCCGTAATTAAAGGGACTTCCAAAGTCAATCCCCAGGTGGAGGAGTTCATTAAATCATCCGGGAAGCTTTTTCTCGATCATCAGCCCAAAGAGACTTACATTGACGCTTACAACAAGTTTTATGAAAAAGTGTGGTAAGGGACGGTGTTAAAAGATCAAATTTTTTCCTAAAAAAAATAAAAATCATTGCAATTAGGCCTTGCCCTCTTCGTTTTTTTATACGTTTGCAATTTCAGAAAACAAATTCTTTTTGATGACCTTAAAATTAGAGACTGGAAAAATATCCCTCCGTTGCCGTTGTTTTTCACTGGCTGTTTTATTTCTGGCGGTTTTTACTGCCTGTAATGAGGAGCGAACAGATTTAGGCATGGAACTTTTGCCTTCCGATGATTTGATAACTGTCAAAGACCTGGTGGAAACGGGCAGCATTGCTGCATATACCCGTGGTGAAGATTCCATTCGCACCGATGAGGGGACAAACAGCCTTTTCGGGGCATTTAATGACCCTGTTTTTGGAGAAACCAGGGCTGATTTTGCTTCCCAATTCCGGCTACAGTCGTACCCCGATTTTGGCACCAATCCCGAAGTCGATTCGGTCCTGCTCTATCTTTTTTACCGGGAGGTATACGGCGATACCGTTACACCCCAGATCATGGAAGTTTATGAACTGAATCAACCGCTCGATGTGGATGAAGACTATTACGAGGATGTGGATTTAAAGGGTATGGCCTCGGATCAGTTGCTCGGTCAGCGTGTTTTTACACCGGTGGTTGAACAGGATTCAACCTCCGGGGATACCCTCTACCAATCCCTGAAAGTTACGCTGGATCCTTCCCTTGGAGAGAAACTGGTGAATCTTGATTCGGTGCAAATGGTTGACAACGATGTTTTTCTTCAGAATTTTTACGGACTCTATTTTGAATCCGGAAAAGCCGGCAACGGTGATGGGACGATTATTTCGCTTAAAGCCGCCTCCACCGATAATTTCCAGGGATCTGCCCTGGTGGTTTACTACAACAACGATGAAAATAAAAACGCCGAGGAACCGGATACCTTATATACCCCTTACGTTATCACTCAGTTCAGTGCCCGGGTGAATGCGTTCAAACATGATTATTCCGGAACAGCCTTTGAGACAGGCCTGAATCAAAATCAACCCGCCGATTCCCTTATTTATATTCAGCCTACCGGAGGGCTTAAAGCCAATATTGAGATTGCAAACCTCTCCTCCTGGGAGGACTCGGTCAACATGGCCATCAACAAGGCGGAACTGGTTTTTCAGGTAGATACGATTGCTTCGGAAATTGACAAATATCCCCCGCCGTCGCAACTTTTGTTTACGGTATTGAATGAAGACGGTGAAGAGGTTCTGCCGATCGATTACTCGTTCAGTCCCGCTTTTTACGGGGGACGGCTGAATAGGGATAATTACACCTACCGGTTCAACATTACCCAGCATTTGCAGCAAATCATTGACGGGGAAATTGAAAACCGGGGATTCTTTTTAACTACGCCCTGGAAAAACAGCCAGGCCAACCGGGTGGTGGTTAAAGGGAGTGAAAGCCAAACGGGCATTAAGATGGTGATCAGTTATTCGAAATTTTCACAGTGAAGATCTCTTCATTGAATCTAATGGGGCAGCTTTTCAGGCTGCCTTTTTTATTTTCTTTTACCGGTCGCCGGGACTATGGCAGGGCCAATTTTACCCGCCGGCCTTTCTTTATCCGGTTATTTTTTGCCGGGGGATCAACAAATTTTCAAATTCGCCGGAACCTTTTTTATTGTTTTGCCGAAATCCCTATTTTTGCTGCCATTATCCATTATGAGTTTTGAAGAACTGATAACTTTTTTTCTCATTGCCGTTGGGTTGAGTTTTGACTCATTTGCGGTATCGGTGTCGTGTGGCCTGGTCAAACAGGAGATACGTTTCAGGCAGGCGGTGGTGATTGCGCTTTCGCTTGCTTTTTTTCAGGGCGGTTTCCCTTTTCTGGGCTGGCTGGCAGTGAATTCGCTGAGAGCGTTGATCGCTGTTTTTGATCACTGGATTGCTTTTGTTCTTCTTGTATTGGTGGGGGTAAAGATGCTGGTGGAGGGGATTAAGCCCGACGGTTCGCTGCATAAATGCAATCCCTTTAAATGGAAGGTTCTGCTTGGCCTTTCCGTTGCCACGAGCATTGATGCACTGGTGGTGGGATTAAGTTTCGGATTTCTTGACACGGAGATCTGGAATCCGGTGATCATCATTTTTCTTGTAACGTTTATTGCCTCCATGCTGGGGATGTTGTTCGGGAAAAACATTACGGCCAAACAGAGTCACCGGTCATTGATCCCGGGCGGGATTATTCTGATACTGATTGGATTTAAAATTTTAATTGAACATCTGTGGTTTCATCAGGTTTGAAAATCGGTCCGCTTTGGCTGGAAGGGGTCCCGCTGTTTTTGGCCCCCATGGAGGATGTGACCTATATGTCTTTCCGCCGGATGTGCAAAAAATTCGGGGCGGATGTGATGTATACCGAGTTTGTATCTTCAGAGGCCCTGGTGCGGGATGTGAAAAAAACCAGGGAAAAGATGGTTTTATACGATTTTGACCGGCCCGCCGCTGTTCAGATCTACGGGCATAACATTGATGCCATGGTTCGGGCGGCTCAGGTGGCTGAAGAGGTTCAACCCGATTTTATTGATTTGAATTTTGGCTGTCCCATGAAAAAGATCATTCGTCATGGTGCGGGGGCGGCCCTTTTAAAAGAACTGCCAAAAATGCAGCAAATGGCTGCTGCTGTTGTTAAGGCGGTAAATCTGCCGGTAACTGCCAAGACCCGCCTGGGATGGAGTGAAGCGGATAAACCCATTGTGGAAGCAGCCCTGCGCCTGCAGGATGCCGGGATAGCGGCCCTGGCGATACACGGGAGAACCCGGTCACAACTCTACACGGGTGCTGCTGACTGGACGCTGATCGGTGAAGTGAAAAATCATCCGCAAATCAGAATACCCATTATTGGAAATGGCGATATTACCAGCGGGGAGAAAGCCAAGACATTACAGGAACAGACCGGGGTGGATGCCCTGATGATCGGCCGCCCGGCGATTGGCCGCCCGTGGATATTCCAGGAGATTAAGCATTACCTGCAGACAGGGGAAAAATTGCCTGCTCCCAATGTTACCGAGATTGTTCAGAATGTCCGGGAACAACTGCAACTGAACCTTGAATGGAAAGAAAATGAACGGGCCGGTATTTTGATGATGCGGCGCCATTTTGCCAAATATTTTCCCGGGCTGCCCCATTTCCGCGAATTGAGGATCAGGCTTCTGCGGGCTGAAACCCCTTCTGCAGTGACTGAAATTCTGGATGAAATAGTGGAGAAGTACGGTGATATGCGGCCGGATTATTCCATCTGAAAACCATTACCGCATCAATTCCAGGCCCTCGTTGGCGGAGGCATCACCCGGATTGTAGAGCTTAACTTTATTGAAAAGCACTTTGGCCTGGTTGTAATTTCCCATAAAATAGGAGGTCCAGCCAAGCATGAGCAATCCGTCGTAACCAAAGGGATACAAATCCACTACCTTTTTGAAAAGCGGCCGGGCTTTTTCGTAACTTTTGCGTTCGTAATAGATCAATCCGAGCCGGTACATGGCAACGGTATTGTTGGGATTGATCTCGAGAATTTTGTTGTAAAGTTCAATCACCTCGTCCCACTTACCCTGGGCGGCTTTGGGCAAGATCAGGCCAAACCGGGCTTCCTCGGAATAGGGCTTAAGTTGTTGCGCACGTGCATAGTAGGTGGCTGATTCGTTGAACCGTCCGGCATTGTACTTCAACCATCCCAGCCGGAGGTTTATTTCGTAAGAGGTTTTACTGTAAACTTCTTCCAGTGCATCAGCGGCCGTTGAAAAATCCTCCTGCTCTTCAAGCTCATAGCTCTTTGAAAAAGCATTCTCCAAATCCTGCTGGCTTACCTGTCCCCATCCAGGCAGAACGGAAACGGTCAAAAAAAGTGTAATGATCCTGATTTTTAAAAACTCCATGATACTCCTGCTGTTATTGTATGTTTTGTATAATGATAATTCGTTGAACTGCTTTCGGTCTGGTTGGTATAGACCCTGTATTTTTCGGTGTGCTGCTGGTTGATGTAACGGAGAACAAACTGATATCTTTTCCCTGTGGGGAAATAAAGGCTTCCGGTGAATTTTTGACGGGACGTTCCCGGAAAGTTGGCAATAACATATCCGGCCGATTCGATAAAGTTTTCCATATCTCCCCGGAGGTATTGCCCGTAAAAGTGAACAGGCCCCATTTGCACGCCACCCGATAATCCAAACGTGTTGTAAGCGAATCCCCCTTCAGCATCTTTTTTTAAGTAAATGCGGGGGGTCATGTACAGCCGTGTGTTGGATAAAGGATAAAAAGTGATCCAGGCAGATGCCTGGGTGATGCTGTTGTCGGAAATGTTGGCAAAATTGATTTCTGCCCCCGGGGAAAAATTTCCAATATGGGTCCAGGTCGAGGTGGTAAAGATCCGGTCGGACCATTTGAGGGTTGAGCGGTAAAAATCACCGGGCGCGTAATTTCCGAGCCATAAATCCGAATTTCCCCAGATAACACTCAATGCGGGCGAAATGTACCATTTTTTTCCAAGCACAAAGAGCGGACTGATAAAATATTGGTTTTGATTTATTTTAACGGGGAATGTTTCTCTTGACCCCCAAAACACCTGTTC
This sequence comes from Tangfeifania sp., assembly GCA_018400515.1. Next base: position 6,306 of record JAGYMR010000072.1, on the reverse strand, counting down.
TTCGCGGTTAATCCCCATATGCGTAAAATTATGGGACAGGTGGATGCCGGGGCCCAATTGATGGCTGAAGTCCAGCGATTCAAAATGGTAATTTTTTAAAAAAAACGCTTCGCCATAGTTTTCTCCCACATTAAGTTGCTGGTCGAAGGCGGTGTTGCTGAGTTCTGAAAAACCGGGATTAAAACTGTACCCGGTTTCCACTGCGGCACGAAGGGGTTTCATCGATTGAAAATTGATCTTCTCTTTCAGGGGCACCGTGAAATTTTCTGCGATCTTGGAGGCCTCTGTTTGCCGGCCGCCAAACAGCAGGCTGTAATAGAGGTATTCCTGGAGCCATTCAAAGGACTGATCGTTCTCCCACGCCTTATAAAACCATTTGGCGGCTTTCCGGTATTTCTCCAGATTGTAAAAGGCAATCCCGGTGCGTGCCTGTAAATAAAAAAAATCAATACCCCGGGAACGGGCCAACTCCCCGAAATCGATCAGTTCGGCCCACTTTTTTTCCCTGAACAGTTCATAGGATCTTTTTTCGGCTTCCGGGTAACTCAACTTTTTTTGCGCCCATAGCCCCGGCAGCATCAATAACAGGAATATCGCAGTCAATCCAGTTTGTTTTGACATATGATTTTTATTTTTGCTTCATTCATTTCAACACTCATTTCGAAATCTCCCTGCTGGTATATTTTAATCTCTCCCTGGCACTGTTTAATTTTATGCCCGGCGATTTTTTTTGTGATGGCCACATCCATGATTGCATAGTCCGACGAAAGAATGTCACCGGCCTCTCTCATTGTGAGGTGGTAATCGGCTTTCAGGAAAATAAACAGGGGAGCCACAAAATCCTGGAGGTACTTTAATAATCCCCCGTAGAGTAAGTGGACCGGCAGGGCATCTTTGATGCGGCTGTCCGGAAGAAATCCGGCCGGGATTTTATAAAGCAGGATAAAAAACCAGAACAGCGGGGAATATTTTTTACCGTTGAAATTGGTGAAATGGTGCATGTCCCCGTTGTTATAAAGATAAGCCTGCCCACCTTCTGTTTCAGAACGGATAAATGTATTATTGAAAACATCGGTATCGGTCACCCATGAAAATTTTCCGTTGTGTTTTTTCCACTTTGCTCTCTTCGATTCCACTTCAAAAGTGACGGTCATTTCCCTTCCCGGAATAAAGTGCAGGGCTTTTTTCAGCAGTTCATTCCGGGGGGGATTGGCTACCATGTCTTCTTTTTGGGGAAGGTCAAATGTCCGCAGCGAATAACCTGAATTTTTTTTCAGCAGGTAGTGGCCCAATGGATAGTCAATGGTGGGGGCCCCCACATAGGGATTTGCCTGGAATTGAAAATGTAAATGCGGATAGGGAGACCGGCCTGAATTTCCGCAACGGCCGATTCGTTGTCCTTTTTTAACGGAATCGCCCGTTTTTACCTCCACCGATTGGTATTTCAGGTGGCTTAGTTTCGAGTAGAGATGGTCGTTATGCTTAATAATCACCGTATTTCCCCAGTTATTTTTGGTGTTGACGTCGCCGATCGTATTGTCCGGGATGTCATTGATCGTTTCGGTCACGGTCCCGTCGGCCGGAGCAAGGACGGCTTTGTCAAAGCAATGGTAATCTTCGGGGAGATCCCCGGAATTTTTGAATTGCTGCCCCTGACGGCCGGTAATGATGAAATCCCAGGCATGACGCCAGGCCGCTTTATGGGTGTACTCCCCGTTGTGCCCCTGGCTGACGGTCCACTCCCCGTAAAAGGGGAGGGCAGCCGAAACCGGGTAGGCAGTTGGAAAGCGTTTCTGATTGCCGGAATAAAGGTAGAGGTTCTTTTCCGGCTTGCCGAGTTGTACGGGTGTTTCAACCAAAAACCGGGGCCGCTTCTCCCGGAGCTTCAGGGCATATAAAAACATCAGAACAATAGCATTGAAAGGGAGTGAATAGGGGGAGATATTGAAGAGAAGGAACACCTCCCGGGTGCTTGTGGTGATTAAAACAACGGCGGGAAGCAACAGTATGATCCAGCCGAAACTGACCCTTCCCGGGATCAGGTAATACCCCCCGAGAGCAATGGCTGTTAATATGTAGTTAAACCCGATAAATGTATACCCGAGCTCATTGAAATTGATCCCGATAATTTTATAAAATAAAAAGGCGGTTCCATATCCCAGGATGGAAAGCACAAAACTGATCCGTGAATAGATCAGAAGCCCCAGCGAGATGATGATACCTGCCAGGAGATGCGCCTGAAAAAAGATGGCTCCGAGGGAATGAAAATAGATTCGAATGAACGAAGAATGTATATTATTCTCGAGGAATTCGTAAAAATTGACAAATGGCTGCCCGCCAATAGCATAGAGCTCATTGTAAGTGTAAATGCCCCGTTCGCTCAGGTTTAAAGCCGACAGGTCATTCCCGGCCAGTGCCACGATCCAGATGGTAATTAAAAAGGGGACGCTCAGGTAGGGGAGCCCGTATTTCCCCAGCACTCCCTGAAATACAATGGTCAGGAAAAAACAGGTGATGGACGCAACCGCGATCAGCAGATATAACTCAACCGAAGGTTCGTAAAACAGTCCGATGCCCAGCCCCGTTAACAGCGCATTGAATCCGTAAAGCCCCGAGTGGAGAAGAAATTTGTTGTACCCCAGCACCCGGGCCAGTAAATTGGCAATGATAACCGCTGTGAGTCCGCCAATGCCCGCCCCGTAATCAAAAAAGCTGATAAAAAGCAGGAAAGATGCCAGCAGTTTCGATTTGGAAAAAAACACCTGGGCATAGCTGTTTAAAACCGGTTCCAGGATTTGATCCTTTATCAAAAAGCGTTGTTTCATTGAACAAACTTCCTTATTGAGGCATTAATTCTGTTTTTGTCAGGGTTTCAAGATCTTCCTTTTGCTTAATAATATGCGTTTTCCCCTCCAGGTCAATTAAAACCACATGGGGACGGTACGTTATGAACTGCATCCACTGGGTGACGTTATAAGCCCCCACGCGTTCAATCACCAGTTGATCGCCGATCTTAACATGCGGAAAGTTGATGGCTTCACGGATCACATCAATGTTCATGCATAAAGGGCCGTAAATGGTTGTTTCTTCCTGTATGTCTGAAATTTCTTTTGTCGGGAATATTCCCAGGTTGTACCAGAAGGAGGTAAACAGGATATTCACCCCGGCATCGATCACCATGTTGCGGCGGCCGGTCGAAGAGCGTTTGTTGGCCAGGACGGTAGTCAGCAGCGAACCTGCATCGTCGATCAGGGCCCTTCCGGTCTCCAGGAAGAGTACAGGCAGGTGTTCGTGCGGGATTTCCGATGAGATCAGGGCATTTGAGATGGCTTCTGCATACTCATCAAAGGAGGGACTGGTTTCTGCCCCGGGCATGTAGGCCCCTTTCAGGGTGTTTTTCGATGCAAAACCCCCTCCGAGATCGATGTATTTCAGCCAGTGGTCAAACTTCCGGTGGGTGGCCATGAGCAGGTTCGCCAGCTTGGTGGCGGCGATGGCATACGCTGAAGCAGCCATGATATAGGTTCCAATGTGGGTGTGGACTCCGGTGAGCTCAAGCTCCCCGGCCAGCATGATCCGGTTGATGGCACTCCAGGCCTCTCCGTTTTCGTAGTTGAATCCAAAACGGTCCCACATCGGATATATGCCCGTATCCATGTTTACCCTGATGGCGACACGCGCCTTTTTCCCCAGCTTCCGGGCCACACTTATTAAAAGGTACATTTCGTCGAAATGGTCGATATGAATACAGGCATTGTTTTCAATGGCCAGGGTCAGATCCTCTGCCGATTTTTCCGGTCCGTTGAAAAGGATCTTAGATCCGCTGACACCCAGCTTCAGTGCCTTTTCAAATTCAAATCCGGAAACAACCTCTGCCCATGCCCCCTCATCGTGAAAAACAGCGCAGATGGCATTGAGGTAATTTGTCTTATAAGACCAGGCAAACTGTACTTTTGGATAGCGCGTTTCAAAAGCCCTCCGGGCCTCGGCATAAGTTTCCCTGATGGTTTTTTCAGAAAAGACAAACACCGGGGAGCCGTATTTTTCCATGATGGTTGATACCGGGATGCCGTCAATTTCGCTGATTGTTTTTGGCCGTGCAGGCAATCCGAATTTACTGGGGACGCCTGCTGTAATTTTTGTGATAACGGGTTTTTCGTATTTTATTTTTTCCATGGTGATTTAAATTTCTTTATTCATTGAAATGGCTGCAAATTTTTCCAGATCGACGATCATGTCATAGGAGTAGCGGACAAACATTTTACCGATTTTGTAGGATTCCATCGGCAGGACTTTTTCTCCAAGGGCCAGTTTTACAAGTGCTTCGGGAATATTCTGACCGGCTCCTACCGCCAGGTAAACCCAGGCAGGGATTCTTGGGTTGATCTCTACCAGGTAATAATCGCCCCCGGGTGTTTTTATGAGTTCGAGCTCCATTCCCCCTTTCCAGTGGGTCTTACGAATAAGGGAACGGGTAAGGATCATCATTTTTTCGTCAGCAACTGTGATGCCTCCCCATGCTTTCCCTTTGTCGGTAATGTATTGTTTCCGCATGGGCACGGCTGCCACTGTCTGGCCATCCCCGTCGCCCAACGCAACCACGTTCACTTCAGTGCCTTTTACAAAATCCTGAACAATGACCGGGAACCCCCACTTTTCTGAAATTTTCAGAAAGGCCTGTTGCGCCTGCTCCCTGTTGTAGACTTTATAGGCATCATAAAACTGTCCCTTGACCATGACCGGATAATCAAATTTCTCCTCCATCTTTTTCAGCTGATCGAGGCTGCCCAGCTTCAGGCTTGCCGGAACTTTTATTTCGTATTTTTTCCCGAATTCGGGAAGTTTGTCTTTATCCCGTTCCTGAAATTGTTTAATGCCCGGAAGATACGTGTGAATGCCCTGTTCCTTCAGGCGTTGCTCGTTTTTCATGAAGGAGAAGAGCTCCGCATCAAAGTTGGGGATCAACACATCCAGTTTTTCCTGGCGGTTGATGTGTTCAATACGCTCGATCAATTCATTCGAACCCGATGAAGGATAGGGAATTTGAAAAACCCGGTCGCAAAGGCGGTCCATGTATATTCCCGGTTCCAGGTTTTCATAAACAAGCCCGACCACCCGCACGTCAAAGGCCGTCGATTCTTTCACCCCCCGAATGAATGGTACGCCGGGACCCGGATTGTCCGTGTTGTTTAATCCGGTTACTGCCAGTGTGATCCGTTTCTTTTCCATCATGCAATTAGTCAAAATGGATGGTGGATGACTCGATGGTTATTTCATGCTGCTTCAAAAGCGCGCAAAATTCGTAAAAGTCTTTTTCAAAACTCAATTCATCGACCTCATACCTCTGCAGGAAATATTGTTGAATGGCCTCAAAATCTTTTCCTTCTGCGATCATCTTTATTAATTCCAATCCGGTAGGATTCAGGTTGAACGAATCGCCGGTTTTTGAGTTAAAAACAAAACCGTTATCACTGATTTTTACTTCCTGAGCTATTTGCATTTGTTTATTTTTTTTTGGTTGCGCATGGACAATGATCGCGCTTTGGATAGATCATTATTTTTCATGCTCGTTTCATCCGTTTTCATTTTTTTTGCCCGCCGGGATGGAACGGAAAAAATACCGTTTCCGGCCATCTCCAGAAACCGGTTCCAGGTTTCATCTTGTGCTGTTTTTCCAAAAAAAGATTTGAAACAGCGGTGCGGTGGATCCCTGTTTCAAATCTCTCTTTTTTAAAAAGGAAATGGGTGATCAGAGTTCGATGGTTTCGGTAACATCACCCACCGTAACGGTTGCCAGGTTATCGCATTCGCCATCTCCGTAATCAATAATTTTTAATGCTTCATTTTCGGCCGAAATTTCAACGGTTCCGCTCACCGGATAAAAACACCCGTTTTCATAAATTAACGGAGAAGTGATGGTCATGGTATAATTGTTCCCGTCAATATTTACACCTGAACCTGAACCGGTAACCGACCAGACATCATCCGCAAAAATAAAGGAATCCCCTCCTTCGGTCAATTCACTGTATTTTTCGCATTCCCAGGACATTTCCGATTCGTCCGGGTAGATCAGCCTTCCATCAGTCAATTTTTTTGTAAAGGTGAGGTTTCCGCTTTCATTCAAGCCGGTGTTCAGGATGGTTTTTACCCCTTCCATCTTGTTGTCGTTAAAATAGTAGTCCTCGAAGGTAATCTCCCTGTATGAGCCTTCGTTTCGCCACCAGTCGGTGAGCATTACATGGATTTTCCCCCTTTTGGTGTTTCCGAGGTAGCATTCGCAATTTTCTGTCCCGAAATCCAGTGTCC
>JAGYMR010000071.1 GCA_018400515.1 Tangfeifania sp. | reverse complement strand
TGATGATGGGGGCCAAACCGCAGGGGAAAGTGGAGAATAAGACCATCATAATTACAGGTGCCGCCCAGGGCTTCGGAGCCGGAATTGCAGAGATCCTTCACCGGGAGGGCGCCAACATCGTGGTGGCTGACCTGAACGAGGAGAAAGGCAAAGCATTTGCCGACCATCTGAACTCCAAAGAGACAAAGAACAAGGCACGGTTCATACCGGTAAATGTGGCTGAAGCTCCCTCCGTGGAAAAGATGGTGCGGGAAACGGTGCTGCAGTTCGGCGGGCTCGATACGATGATTGCCAATGCGGGAATCTTATTTGCGGGCAGCCTGGATGAAATGGATCAGAAAACCTTTGATCTGGTGACCAAAGTGAATTACTCCGGTTATTTCCTGTGTTCCAAATATGCCCAGGCCGTTATGAAGCGGCAGCATGCCGTAAAACCGGATCATTATATGGACATCATCCAGATCAATTCTAAATCGGGGCTGCAGGGCAGCAACAAAAATTTTGCCTATGCCGGCGGAAAATTCGGCGGGATCGGTCTGACCCAGTCATTCGCTCTTGAACTGATGCCTTTCAATATCAAGGTGAACTCCATCTGTCCCGGCAACTTTTTTGACGGGCCGCTCTGGAGCGATCCCGAAAAGGGATTGTTTGTTCAGTACCTGAATACCGGAAAAGTGCCTGGCGCAAAAACCATTGAGGACGTTAAAGCGTTCTATGAAGCAAAGGTGCCGGCCGGCCGGGGGTGCAAACCGGAGGATGTGGCCAAAGCCATTTTTTACGTGATCGATCAGGAATATGAGACCGGGCAGGCGGTGCCGGTGACCGGAGGACAGAATATGTTAAAATAGTTGAACGGCAGGGAGTAAATCCTGCCGGTTGTTCCGGCACACGGGATTTTTTTCAGTGGTGCGTGTTTATTGAAATTATTAAGAAATAATCATTAAGTATGAAGACAAAAGCAGTTCGTTTATACGGCAAGGAAGATTTAAGACTCGAGGAGTTTGACCTTCCGAAAATCAAAGACGACGAGATCCTGGCAAAAGTTGTTTCAGACAGTATTTGCATGTCGAGTTACAAAGCAGCGAAGCAGGGGGCTGCGCACAAGCGGGTTCCTGATGACGTGGCGGATAATCCGGTGATCATCGGACATGAATTCAGCGGCGAAATTGTTGAAGTGGGGGCGCAGTGGCAGGATAAATTCAAGCCCGGCCAGAAGTACTCCATTCAGCCGGCGATCTATTATGAAGATGCCCCGCTGGGGGTTTTGAGTGCTCCGGGATATACCTATCCCCATGTTGGCGGTGATGCTACTTATGTAATCATCCCCAAAGATGTGCTGGTGCAGGATTGTTTGCTGGTGTATGACGGCCCCGGTTTTTACCCGGCTTCCCTCTCCGAACCCCTGAGTTGCGTCATTGGTGCCATGCATGCCAATTACCATACCAAGCCTGGTTCCTATGTTCATCAGATGGAAATCAAGGATGGCGGGAAAATGGCCATTCTGGCCGGTGTGGGTCCCATGGGACTGGCAGCCATCGAGTATGCCGTCACCCGGAAGGACCGGAAACCTTCATTGCTGGTGGTTACCGACATTGCCCAGGACCGCCTCGACCGGGCGGATGAGATCCTTTCGCCGGACTGGGCCAAAGAGAAAGGGGTTGAACTGGTCTACCTGAATACCGGGAACCTCGACGATCCTGCTGCCTCATTGCGGGAAATGGCCGGCGGCGGATTTGACGATGTTTTTGTTTTTGCTCCGGTAGCTCCTGTGGTGGAGCAGGGCGATGCCATCCTGGCCAAAGACGGATGCCTGAACTTTTTCGCGGGCCCCTCCAACCCCGATTTCTCTGCCAAACTCAATTTTTATAATGTGCATTATGCTTCCACACACATTACCGGTACTTCCGGAGGGAACAAGGATGACATGGTGGAAGCACTGAGCTGCATGAGCAAGGGGCTCGATCCGGCAGGACTGATCACCCATATTGGAGGACTCAATGCAGTGAAAGATACCACCCTGAACCTGCCGGACATTCCGGGCGGGAAAAAGCTTATTTATACTCATAAAAATTTGCCGCTGACGGCCATTGATGATTTTGAGCCGCTCGGCAAAGATGATCCGTTTTTTGCCGAGCTTGCCCGGCTGGTGTCCCAAACCAAAGGATTGTGGAATGTGAAGGCAGAGGCGTATCTGCTGGAGCACGCACCGGAAATTTAGCGGAATGGGGGCCTTTTTAAATGAACAACAAGTTGCATTGGAAGCTGCCCGTGCCGGTGCCCGGGTGATCAGGGAACGGTATGGATTGGCAAAAGAGGTCCGTGTCAAAGAGGAGTCCCGCACGCTGGTCACCGACACAGATATTGCGGCTGAGGCTGCCATTTTAAAGGTACTCAAAAAATATTCCGGTTACAGCATATTGAGTGAGGAGAGCGGGCTTACGGGTCCGGAAGAGGGGCCCCGGTGGATTGTTGATCCGCTGGACGGCACGTCCAACTTTGCCCGCTCGCTACCCCTTTTTACGGTTTCCGTGGCGCTGGTGGAAGGGGCGGAGGTTTATGCCGGTGCGATCATTGACCCGGTTCATCAAAACGAATATTTTGCCTCCAAAGGGGGCGGTGCTTTTTGCAATAACCAGTCGCTCTGCGTGAAAAAACCGGGCAAGTCCGTTTTCTCCCTTTTTCTGAATCACGGCCATCAGTCACGGGATAAAATGCGGTATGCGGAAGTAAATGCCCGGCTGGCTGCTGATTACAATATCCGCAAGCTCGGAACCACTGCGCTGGAATTATGTTATGTGGCTGAGGGGGGAGCTGATGGTTTTGTGTGCTCGGGCGATGAGATCTGGGATTTTGCAGCAGGTGTGCTGATTGCTGCCGAGGCAGGTTGTGTTTTCACCGACTGGCAGGGAAACCCGTGGGACGGGAAAAGCGACTTCCTGTTGGTGGCCCGCCCCGGAATTCATCAAAACCTGATCGAAAAAATCAGGGATATCGGTTAAAAAGGAGCCCCACCATTGCCGGTTCTTCTGTTTTTTCTGGTCCGCCGGAGGATCCCTGCCTGGGCAAGGGTCATGATCAAAACACCGCAGATGGTTATGAATCCGCCAATGAGCTGGTGCAGGAGGGGCAGGGTTCCGAAAAAGAGGTAGCTTCCAGCAAGAACGAAAATTCCCTTGAGGCTTTGAAAAATGGATGAACGGGAAGCATTGATGTAGCGGAAGGAGTAGTAAACCGTCAGGATAGCCAGAAACGGACCGAGGGTTGCACCAATGGCAATGTTCTTCAGTGCGGAGAACGGAATCACAGGGGATTTCCCCAAAACCAGCATCATGACAGAAGAAAAAACCAGCAGCCAGGCCGAACGGTTCAGCCCCAGAATTTCCGGTCCGAGTTTTTTTACGTGGACTTTTACAACGAGCGATGCCGTGGTGGCAAAAAATGCATTCAGCAAAACAACCCCTGTCCCTGGAATGAATAATTTCCGGAGCGATGTTTCCCCGGTGTAACTGATGACAAAAGCTCCCGCCAGTGCGAGTAAAGCCCCGGCTGTTTCCACCGGTCCAAATTTTTCTCCCAGAACAAAAATACCCCCAAAGGCCAGCATTACCGGGAATAGATTGCCGAGAAAAGAGGTGACGGCCGGGTCAGGAATGATATGTACCGAAAGGAAAAAGGTGGTCGTCGTGAAGATCTCCAGGATCCCGAGGGTAAGCAGAACACGTGCCTGCCGGGGGGAAAGCCTTTTTAACTGGTGAAGCTTTTTCCCCCGGAGGGCATTCAGGAAACTCAGGAGGGTGCTTATGAAAAACCAGTAAAGCCCGAATTGCACCAGGTGGACCTCGTTCAGCGCCGCCTTGCTGAAAATATAAACATTGGAGAATGCAATGGTCGCAATGATGGCAAAAAAATATCCTTTAAAGGTGTCCGATCTCATGCAGTAAAAATATAAAAAGGAAACAGGAATAAGCCCCTGCCTTCCGTTTCATTCCGCTTTCTTAAAAATAATTCATGTATCTGGTTTATTCGAACCCGCAATTTTTTGCCGGCGATCCGGTGATTGCCATCTTTTTGTTGTATTTTCGTCTTGTGAAAATTTTGCCGGTCCCGCGTAGAGACCGGTGATCTTTTTTTAAAATACCCATCGTTGTTACTGAAAATAGAAGCGTATGTTACCAAAAATTGATCCGACCACCACCAATGCCTGGAAAAAGCTGGCAAGCTATTATGCCGGTTTTAAAGAGACACACATGAAAGAGCTCTTTGAAAAAGAAACGAACCGGTTTAAAAAATATTCGCTGTCGTTTGAGGATATGCTGGTGGATTTTTCCAAAAACCGGATGGATGGAAAAGTGTGGGGATTGTTGGTTGAACTGGCCAATGAATGCGGATTGAAAGATGCCATCGGGAGTATGTTTTCCGGTCAGAAGATCAATGCCACCGAAGACCGCGCCGTTTTGCATGTGGCTTTGCGCAACCGGAGCAATTCACCGGTTTATGTTGACGGGGAGAATGTGATGCCCGAAGTGAAGGCGGTTCTTGAGCAGATGAAAATCTTCTCCGGGGAGGTCATTTCCGGCAAATGGAAAGGCTTTACCGGGGAAGCCATTACCGACATTGTCAATATCGGTATCGGCGGATCTGACCTGGGACCATTGATGGTGACGGAAGCATTGAAACCTTATGGAAACCATCTCCGGTTGCATTTTGTATCCAATGTGGACGGGACGCACATGGCAGAAACCCTGAAAAAGGTGCATCCGGAAACGACGCTTTTCATTGTAGCCTCCAAAACCTTTACCACCCAGGAGACCATGACCAATGCCCATACGGCCCGTGACTGGTTTCTCAAGGAGGCAGGGGAGGAAAAATTTGTCAAAAATCATTTTGTGGCCGTTTCAACCAATCAGGAAGCGGTAAAGGCTTTTGGAATCGATCCCAAAAACATGTTCCGCTTCTGGAATTGGGTGGGAGGGCGCTATTCGCTTTGGTCTGCGATCGGGCTTTCCATCGCCTGCGGCATCGGTTTTGATCGCTACATGGAGCTGCTTGAAGGGGCCCATGCCATGGATAATCATTTCCGGACAGCCGGATTTGAGGAGAATATTCCGGTTACCCTGGCCCTTATCGGGGTTTGGTATAACAATTTTTTTTGTGCCGAAACCGAAGCCATTTTACCCTACGATCAGTACATGCACCGTTTTTCTGCCTATTTTCAGCAGGGAAATATGGAGAGCAACGGCAAGCAGGTCGACCGCAACGGACAACGGGTGGATTACCAGACAGGCCCCATCATCTGGGGTGAGCCCGGCACCAACGGGCAACATGCTTTTTACCAGCTGATCCACCAGGGGACCAAACTTATTCCCTGCGATTTCATTGCTCCTGCCATCAGCCATAATCCCGCCGGAGATCATCACCTCAAGTTGCTGGCCAACTTTTTTGCACAGACTGAAGCCCTGATGGTAGGAAAAACCAAAGAAACGGTGGAGAACGAACTGAAAAGGGAGGGGAAAAGTGCGTCCGAAATTGCCTCCCTGCTTCCGTTCAAGGTTTTCCCCGGGAATATCCCCACCAATTCGATCCTGGTAAAAAAGATGACGCCGCGTACCCTGGGGGCCCTCATTGCCATGTACGAACATAAAATTTTTGTACAGGGCGTGATCTGGAATATTTACAGTTTTGACCAGTGGGGGGTTGAACTGGGCAAGCAGCTGGCAAAAGCCATTTTGCCGGAGCTGGAAAACGGCGATGCCGTTTCCGGGCACGATGGTTCCACCAACGGACTGATCAATGCTTTTAAAAGAATGAGGTGATCCTTCCGGACCAAGGAGCTTTAAGGGGGGATTTTCCGTTTCCGCGGGAGAGGGGATGGCCGGAGCGTTGTCCGGTCCGATGGAAAACCGGTCAGCTCAGTTTTTTGGTTAATTGTTCAATCTCTTTTCTGGGAGAGACATGCTCATACAGGATCCGGTATACCGCTTCCGAGATGGGCATGGGGACATGGTATTTTTTATTTATTTCATGAATGGAGCGGGAGGCAAAATACCCCTCGGCGATCATATTCATGTCGAGCATGGCATTTTTTACCGAATAGCCTCTCCCGATGCGGGTTCCAAACATGCGGTTCCGGCTGAATTGTGAATAGACCGTGACCATGAGGTCGCCCAGGTAAGCCGAATCTTTTATGTCCCTGGAGATGGGATGGACAGCATCCACAAATTTTTTTATCTCCTGAATGGCATTGGAAACCAGTGCAGCCTGAAAGTTGTCTCCATACCGCAATCCATGAGCGATCCCTGCGCCGATGGCAATGATGTTTTTGATCACCGAAGTGTACTCGGTGCCCCAAATATCATCGGAAACCGAAGTGAAAATATAATGGCAGTGGATTAAACGGGCAAAATTGACCGCTTTGTCCTCTTTCAGCCCGGCCACCGTCAGGTAGGAGTGTTTTTCAAGCGCCACTTCCTCGGCATGGCAGGGACCCGCAATTACGCCCATCATTTCGAAAGGAACATGGAAATATTTATTCAGATACTCCACCACCAAAAGGTTTTCATCCGAAACAATCCCTTTAATGCCTGAAAGAATGTATTTTTTGCTCAGATCAGCCTTTACTCCGTTCAGAATGGAGGGCAGAAAGGCCGAAGGAATGGCCAGGATCAGAATATCGGATTCATTGATTATTTCGTCGAGGTTGTAAAAAAAATGAATCCGGTCCGTATCAAATTCCACACTTTGTAAATACCTTGGATTGTATTTCAGCTCTTTAAAACTATCGATGGTCTCCTCCTTCCGGAAAAACCAATTGATCCGGTCAACATTTTCAAGCAGCATTTTCGAGATGGCGGTGGCCCAGCTTCCGCTTCCTATGACTGCGATCTTGTCTTTTTTAATATCCATTCTCTTTTTTTGAGACGACAAAAGTAGGAAGAATTTTTTTGGGATTTAAAAAAAAGTTCTTATATTTAAAGAGCAATACGTTCTGTATTGCTTGTGTGTTTGGGGGTTAACATTAAAGGGCGGCTGTTGAGCCGCCCTTTTCTATAGCGGGATGTTAATTCACCAGTGCTGCTATGGCTGCTCCTACCAGACTTGAATTTTCCACCTCCACCATTTCATAATAGCGTTTATTTTCGCCAGAAAGGAAAGCCGATAAAAATTCTTCAAACATTTCCCTGAAATGGTGCAGTTTGTAGAAAGTGGTCCCTTCAATGGTCATTAAGACCGGCTTTTCCGGTGTTTTTGCTTTTCCGGTTTTCAGGATGACAGCTGCCAGGTTGGCTGCCACCAGTTTGGCTGCCCGTTCTGTTAATCCGTTGATGATGGCTTTTGCCGAAGCTTTGTCCGCTTCCGTCATCAAAGCGGAAACCAGGGCATCTTTTTCCGGGGCCGTGCCGGAAACAAATTTATTGATCTCTTCGGTGGACCGGGCGCTGAGATTGTTGATCTTTTCCTTGGTTTCCCGGGAGAAAACACCTTCGGCGGCTGCTTGTTTCAGCGCCACAGTGCAGAGTTCACCAAAGTAACCGCCCGAAAACATCTTTTCAAATGAATAGCGGCCCGGATTCTTTGTTGAATGGTCGAATGCCTCGTCAATATCGGTGCGGGGGATCCGGTTAAAATTGCCGCTTTCGATGTTGATGATTTGACTCTTTGCTGCATCCAGTGAAGGATTCTTTGCGATGTTTTTGTTTGACTCAATATAACTGGTATTGGTGCCGGTACCCAGAATAAAACCGATAAAGGTGTCGTATGTTTTTCCTGCGGTGGCTGCTTTCCCTGCAAGAAGCGTAGAGACGGTGTCATTCATCAGGACCAGTTGTTTTTCCGGGGTACCCATGGCGGCCAGCAATTGTTCGCCGATCATCTCCCCGATGACGCCGGGAGCCTTTAATTCCTTGCTCCATTCAATCAGTTTCCCGTCTTTGTTGGGAAATATCTCGGCCGCATAAGAGAAGCAGAATCCGATTTTCTCCGAAATGGTTTTATAATCGTTCAGGTACCCTGCCAGGGTTTTGAAGAATTCCTCTTTGGATAGCTCTTTCTCCACGGCGGGCATTTTGTATTGCTGAACGTTTTCAGTGATCAGTTGGAGCTCGTTGTTGAAATACACTTTTGCTGCCCGGAAATTGGTTCCTCCTGCATCAATGGCAATGACCGGTTCGTTTGGATTAACTTCCCCTTCGGCTTCAATGTATGTGGGGAGCATCATCAGGGAACTTTTTTCCCCTTTTAATCCCTTTTCCATTTCTGAAATAAAGGCCCGGACCACCGGTTCCATGTCGATATCCGCGGCGGTTAGTTTATGTGTTTTCAGGAATTGTTGCGCTTTTGTTGTCATGTGTCCTGTTTTTTTTTATTCGGTGAATGCATTTGTAATTTTGAAAACCCATGCATAGGCAGAGGGATTGTTGGCAAGTGTCACCGGGGGAATTTTCAGTGTCAGCTGATCTCCCGATCTTCTGGCCTGCACCTTTTCATTATATCCTAACAGCGAAACGTCGCCCCGATTTTTGATGCCGGTAATTTTGATCTCTGTTTCAGGAAATTTCGTGCAAAGCACGTACAGGTCGTTTCCTTTTTTCGTAAAGAAGCGATGGTCGGTTTGGTTGCTTTGTGCACCTGTCCATTGCCGGGTTTCATAGATGGCTTCGCCGTTTATTTCGAGCCATTTCCCCATATCAAGCAGTCGTTGCTGCTGGATCACCGGGATTCTTCCGTCGGCGGTGGGGCCGATGTCAATGAGCAGGTTTCCGCCGGCAGCCACTTTCTGAATGAGCAGGTCGATCAGTTCGTCCGATGTCATGTAGTGGTCGAGGGTTTCCATCCGGTTATAGCCAAAGGAGGTGCCGATGCCGCGGCACTCTTCCCAGGGGCGGTCGACATCACCAACCCCTTCCCGGTTATGGACGTGGCCATACTCGGTGGTAAAAAAGCCTCCGTGTACGCCCCGGGTCTCTTTTCCCCACCGGTCATTGATGCATACACGGTTTTTAACGGGCGATTCGTTGAACAGCCAGGCCAGGAAGGAGGTGCTTTTCCACTTTTCACTGGGGTGGTCCCACTCCCCGTCGGGCCATAAGATATCAGGTTCGTACCGGGTTACCAGGTCTTTCATCTGGGGGATCATGTGGCTGTCCACGTATTCTTCAAGATTGTTGTGATACAGCGGGTTGTACCATTCATACAGGGAATAGTAAAATCCCATGTGCAAGCCCGCATTTTTTACTGCCTCGGAGAGGTCCCCGCACAGATCGCGGTGCGGACCAACATCTACACTGTTCCAGTTCCAGCTCTCCTCGCTGGGCCAGAGGGTGAAACCCTCATGGTGTTTGGAGGTGAGCACCACATAACGGGCCCCGGCTTTTTTGAAAATACCGGCCCAGTGGTCCGGGTCAAAATGTTCGGCTTTAAACCGGGATACAAAATCGGGGTACCTGAAGTCTTCGCCATACATCCGGTGGTGGTAATCGCGAAAAAGTTTTCCTGGTTCGCTCTCTTCGTTGATTCGCCACCAGTACCATTCGGCATACTTGGCATAGATGCCGATGTCAGCTTCGGCCGGTGCCCAGGCCGGAACAGAATAGATGCCCCAGTGAATAAAAATGCCCAGCTTGGCATCGGAGAACCATTCCGGAACGGGGCGGCTGTCGATGGATTCCCAGTTGCTCTCGTATCTTTGAGCCTGTCCCCAGGCCCCGGTCAGAAGCAGGAGAATAAGCGGTAATGCGGTTTTTTTCATGGTTTTTATGGATTAAAAGTTAAAAGTTCCAGCGGGGGTGCACGTACTTTATTTTCCGTTAAATTCCTGGAGCGCCTCCAGCATGGCCCGGATATTTTCGGCCGGGACATTGGCCTGGATGTTATGCACGGGATTGAATACAAAGCCGCCGTTTTTTGAGAAAATTTCGCAGTTCCGGAGGACCTGCTCCCTGATCTCTCCGGGGGTTCCGAAGGGCAGCATTTTTTGTGTGTCGATACCGCCGCCCCAGAAAACCAGGTTGTTCCCGTACTTTTCCTTCAGTTTCCCGGGATCCATTCCGGTGGCATTTATCTGAACGGGATTGATAATGTCAAATCCCGCGCGGATAAAGGCATCCAGAAGGTTTTCCACCGCACCGCAGGAGTGTTTAAATGTTTTCCACCGGGTGTTTTCGTGGATCCAGTCATTTATTCTTTTATAATAGGGAAGCCAGAGTTCTTCAAATTGTTCGGGGGGACAGAAGGTGGAGCTTTGGGTTCCGAAATCGGTGCCGCAAATGAAAACAGCATCGACTTTATTACCAACAACGTTATAGATTCTTTGAAGGTTTTCAAGGGCAATCTCCACCTGCCGCTCAAAGACTTTATGAATGTATTGCGGCCGGCTGATGGTACTCATATACCACTCGGCCACATCGCGGATCCCTTTGGGACGGGGCAGCTGCATTGCCGGAACGAGGGCAATGTCGCCCAGTGCTGTACCTCCGAAAGAGGCAATGACGGCCTTTTCTGAGAAATAGGCTTTGTCCACTTCGTTTTTCCAGTGGTTCAGCTCTTCATCGGAGATCAGGGCAAACTCTTCCAGGTTGTCTTCCACCTTCAGCTTTTCCTCTTCGATGGGTTCCTGGCGGATGATGGCATCGAAAAAGTAACCGGTTTTCGGCATCCGGGCGGAAGGGGGAAGTGATGTGTCTCCGCCGGGGTGCATCAACAGGTCGCCCTTTTCACTGGTTGTAACATTGAAATGTAGCGGTACCATGACCCGTTGCCCCCAGGGGGTTTGCCACTCTTTGTAGGGGGCATGGTTGTTAAAACCGAACATATTGTCTTTTGCCCAGGCGCCCACCACATCGATCCCGAGGGAGTCGATCAATTCCCAGCCTACTTCTCCCAGCATTTGAAAAGGTTCGATCACCCGGATAGGTTTTCGTTGAAGTCCGAAAAGCTGCCGCAGCCTTGACAGGGCAAGCACATGAATTCCCGTTACGGCGGTGGATCCGAGGTCCATGACCACCCGGCCGGGTTGTCGGTGATTGACCGTTTTTAAAAATTGTTCTTTTGAGTTCATTGTTTGTTCATTTGTATCGCGTGACTGAAATTTTCCGTAAGAGCATCATTGAGGCTTTCCGGGCAGTAAGGGGAGACAAAACCCGGGTGCCCGGGAGGAGTCATTGACCGGTA
>JAGYMR010000070.1 GCA_018400515.1 Tangfeifania sp. | reverse complement strand
TGGAGAGGAGGTTGCTGAAAAGAAGCAGTCCCGTATCCGATTGGATCGTGAGGGGCACCTCCAGGAAAGCCGGATTGGTTCGTAACCGGGGAGTTAATATATCCCAGGCAATGATGAGGTTGGCCTTAACCAGCTGGGAGGTGTACCAGACCACCAGCACCAATAAATAATAGATCTTTTTCAAATGGATCATAGGCGCACTCCTTTTAAAACGGTTTCAATATAGGGGGTTGGATTCATCAGCTGGTCGGCAGCCTCGAGGGTAACACGGAAGACGTACACGGCAAAAATGCCCAGCAGAATACTCACACCTCCCAGCAGCAAAGAGGGAAAATATTCCGCAAACGGCATTTTTTGCGAAGGCTTGTCTGCAAATGCATTATCGGGCTGATTTTTCAGGAAAGCTTCATTCCAGATCTTGATCATGGAGTAGAGGGTTAACATACCGGTAAAAACGGCTACGGCCGTAATGATATAATTCCCGTTTTCGATCCCGGCTTTTATAAGAATAAATTTGGCAAAAAAGCCGGAAACCGGAGGCACCCCGGCCAGGGCCAGGGCGGGGATAACAAAAAGGACGGCCAGGAAGGGACGTTCCTTAAACAAACCGCCGACATCTTTCAGGTAAAAAGTACCCCGGGCTTTGCATATCATTCCGGAAACAAGGAATGTATTGGTTTTGGCCACCATGTTATGGATGGTAAAGAAGAGCGCACCGGCGATGGCCAGGGGGGTAAAAATACCGAGTCCCATCACCATATAGCCAATCTGACTGATGATATGGTAAGAGAGGATCCGTCGGGCATCGTAGTGTGCAGCGGCGGCCATTCCACCTGCAATCATTGTAAAACCGGCAGTCACGAGCAACAGCTGATGCCAGAATTGCGGATCATGAACAAAAAAGAGGGTAAAAAACCGGATAAAGGTATAAACCCCCACTTTGGTAAGCAACCCGGCAAAAAGGGATGTAATGGTAATGTTGGGGGTGTGGTAGGAGGCCGGCAACCAAAAATAAAGAGGAAATACGCCCGCTTTAATACCAAAGGCAACGAAGAAAAAAACCACGGAGGTGTTCATCAGCATGGCCTGTTCGTCGTTTCGGAGGATCTCTGCGAGATGTGCCATGTTCAGTGTTCCCGTCTCCCCGTATAGCAGACCTACACCAGCGAGGAAGAAAAGCGATCCGATCAGGTTCAATGCAAGGTATTTAATTCCTCCTTCCAGCTGGTCTTTTGTTTTTTCCATCGTGATAAGCACAAAGGAAGACATCAGGATGACCTCGAACCAGACAAACAAATTGAAAACATCCCCGGTAAGAAACGCTCCGTTAAGCCCCATAATCAATCCAAAGAAAAAAACGAAAAAACGATTGATGGAGATACCACGGGGAAGAAACCGGAGGGCATAAACAGCAATGGAGAAAACAATCAGGGCAGAAACAAGAAGCATCAGTGCGCTCATATAGTCCACCACGAGGGTGATGCCAAAAGGAGCTTCCCAGCCACCCAC
This sequence comes from Tangfeifania sp., assembly GCA_018400515.1. Next base: position 9,867 of record JAGYMR010000070.1, on the reverse strand, counting down.
CTGAAGGGCAAGGATGCCCTGTTTTTCAACCAGCAGAAAAAGTCCGGCAGCAAGCAGGAGGAGCAATCCGGTACCCACTGGGCCAATATGGCGGGCCAGGCGGTCTGTTCTGAACAACAGCAGGCTGATAATCAAAACAAACGGGAGCAAAATGGGCAATACAACAAGTTGCATCATCAGTTATCGGTTTTTTTCAACTGGTCCAAATCATCCGTCCCGGTCATTTCAAAAAACTTGAATTTAAGGGCCAGTGTAAAAACCACAATTCCCAGCCCGATAACAATGGCGGTAAGCACCATGGCCTGGGGCAAAGGATCGGTCATGGTTTCGGTTCCTCTGGTTGCTGAGTTCACAAAAGCAGGATTCCCGGGCCTAAGCCCTGCTGATAAAAAAACAAGCAAATTGGTGGCCTGGCTAATAAAAATCAGGCCGATAATAAATTTTAGTATACTTCGGCGAAGCATCAGGTACACCCCTGCGGTATATAAAACACCCACAACAATCGCTAAAATGACTTCCATCTCTTTTTTTTCGTTAATGAAAAAACAAACAACAATGTAACACCGGTCACTACAAAGAATACACCCATATCAAACAAAAAGGGGGTTCCCAGTTTTAAAGATTCGCCGAAAAGAAACGGTACTTCAAACCAAAATCCAGTCATCAATGCCTTCTGGAAAAAGATGGAGGGAAGGAAACTTAGAAAAACTGCAAACAAACCACTTCCAATAAGCTGCCAGGGCAGATTCTTTCTTTTTTTCTTTAGCCGCAGGGCATCATAGGCAAACCCTTCAAAAACAATAGCCAGACCCGCCATTAAGCCACCAATAAAACCTCCTCCGGGATGATTATGTCCCCGGAAAAGAGCCAGCACAGCAAAAATAATGATTAGCCTTTTCAGATATTTTTCAGCAAGCTGAAGGATCACTGAGTTCATAATTTCCGTTTTTCAGTTGATAACAATAAAAATACTCCCACGGCGGCAATGGTAAGTACGGTCACCTCACCAAGGGTATTCAGGGCCCTGAAATCAGTCAAGATTACATTGACCACATTCTCACCAAAAGCTTTGGTATAACTATTTTCCAGAAAGAATCGGGAAACAGCACGGTTCAAATCCACGTTTGCTGCTTTTAATGCTAACACTGTCATTACACTTCCAAATCCCAGGGCAATAAAAAAATCGCGTGTCCTTGTCCGGCGCGATGAAAGGACAGCAAAACGCGGCAGTCGCTGTAAAATGGCCATGAAGACAACAATGGTTAATGTTTCAACAAGAATTTGGGTTATGGCCAGATCAATAGCACTATAATACAAATAAATAAAAGAGATTCCATAGCCAGCGACTCCCATGGCAATAATGGTCACGATGCGGGACCGGGAGACGGCACTGGTCAGGGTTGCCAGAATGATTACAACCGCCAGCCCGGAGATATAAAAAGGCTTCCATGAGAAAGAGATCCCAAAATCCCATGAAGGGGTCACAATCACCTGCGTCCATAGCAATAGCGAAGTAAAAACAATGATCGTCAGGATATAAAACCGGTGATACCCATGCTGAACGGCGCGGGTCTTCAATTTTGAGATCTCAACAAATTTATCCATGACCCAGGCAAAAACCTGTTCAAACTGAATGGAAAACAGGACGCTGTTAACCTTTCTCCAGAACTCCAAAAATTTTTTCTTTTTCAGCATGGCCCAGAACAGGGTGATCCCCAGCAGAATGGTCAGCAGGCTCAAAAAGAACACCTGGTTAAATCCATGCCAGATCTTCAGTTTCACATCCCCTGCTTCATGAAATACGGCGCTCAGAGCGGGTTTAATAACGGCGGATCCCAGTTCGCCGGGGAAAAGTCCCAGCACAAGGCTCAACAGCGCCAGGACAGCCGGGCCGACCAGAAAAGCATAGCCCCTTTCATCAGGCATCTTTTCATAAGTTCCGGGCTTTCCGAGGAATACCTTCCGGGCAAAAAACAGGGAAACAGCGACCATAAACACATTGGAAGTGACCCCCAGTATCAGCACCATGGAGGCAATTCCGGGCGACTGCACTTTGGCCTCATAGATCAGCTCTTTGCCCAGAAAACCGAGCAGCGGAGGCAGCCCGGCCATGGAAAGCAGGGCAAGCAGTGCAACAACAAAAGTAACAGGCATATATCGAATCAATCCCCCCAGCCGGTTCAAATCCCTTGTTCCGGTTTTTTTCTCAATGAGGCCCGCCACCATAAACAACGTTGCTTTGTAAAAAGCATGGATAAACAGAAAAAGCATGGCCGCCTTAATGGACTCCTGTGTATCGATGCCCAGCAACAAAACCAACACCCCCAGGGCATTGATCGTCGTGTAAGCCAGTATACCTTTCAGATCGGTTTGCGTAATGGCAAAATAGGAACCAGCCAGCATGGTAAGCACACCCACCACCGAAATGATATAAATCCATGCGGGGGTCCCTCCCAGAACCGGACTGAGCCGGGCAAGCAGGAAGATTCCCGCCTTCACCATGGTGGCCGAATGAAGATAGGAACTCACGGGAGCCGGTGCCTGCATGGCGCCCGGCAACCAAAAATGAAACGGAAACTGGGCCGATTTCGTGAATACCCCGATCAGAATAAGCAGCAATCCCGGAAGGTATAAACGGCTTTCACGCAATGCTCCGGCATGGGTGATCCAGTCACCAAGCGAATAACTGTCGATCACACTCCCCAAAAGCAGAATGCCGGCAAGCATGCTTAATCCCCCGAAACCGGTAATGTAAAGCGATTGAAAAGCCGCCTTCCGGGCAGACTCTTTTTCGTAAAAAAAACTGATCAAAAAATACGAAAGGAAACTTGTCAGTTCCCAGAAGATAAAAAGCTGGATCAGATTAGCCGACAAAACCAATCCCAGCATAGCGGCGCTGAATAACGTCAGGAGGAAGAAAAAAAGGTCCGTTCCCGGATAATGCTTCATATACGCCCGGGCATAAAAAAACACCAACGCACCGATCCCGGTAACCAGCAGCGCAAAAACCATGCTCAGGCCATCAAGGATTAATTCCACGTTCAGTCCCAGGCCGGGGATCCATTCCATCATGAAGTGACAGCTGCCAATCCGGCTCATTTCAGGAATCCGGATCAGAAAATAGATAAATGCCGCCACCTGGAGCAGCATCAGAAGCACTGCTTTGTGTTTTTTCAGCCCGGCGGGCAAAATAAAAACCACCAAGGAGGCGATAAATAGTATCAGAAGGATATACAGCATTTTCCCGGAGTTTCACAAAGAAGGACTATCGCTCTTTCACATTAAACAGGCCGATGGGATCGACAATGGCTTTAAAAAACGGGGTCAGGTCCATGTTGTGGGAAAGGGAGGTAATGGTTAATACCGATACCTCCGAGAGGTTCAGGATGTGATGAGCAAAAGCCCCGATGTAGTTATCATAGGTGTACCCTTCCTGATGGGTCATCAGCAAAATCATTCCGGCTTCTGTTTTCTCAGCATATTCCAGCACCCTTTTAAAAGGGGGTATTTCAGACCGGTCAAAAAGTTCCATTTCACAATCAACCCCGTTCATTTCCAGCCCCTCTTTTGCTTCCTTCAACTTTTTAAAAATGCGGCTGTCCTCCTTGTTGATGCCCCCCACAAGGGAAGAAACCAGGTGGATTCTTGCTCCGTGCTCCAGTCCGAGATACAAAGCAGCAGAGAGCTGCTCCCGGGTTTTTTTGGTTAGATCGAGGGGAACTACCACCTTGTTGTTCATTTTTGAAAAATCCCCTTTCAGCGTCAGCACGGGAACTTTTGATTTCAATGTCACGTGATACACGGTGGTACCCAGTTCGTCGTCCGGATCGCCGCACTGGTGATTTTCCCCGAGAATAATGAGCCGGAACCCGGTTTTCCCTGCCAGTTCAAGGATCTTCTCATAGGGTTTTCCCCGTTCAACGCGGGTTTTTACCTTAATGCCGGGGGTCTCTTTTTTCAACGAAGCGCGCAGTTTGAATAACTTTTCCTTGGCCTGGCCCGTAATTTTAACCAAATGGTCGGCCGAGGAAAAAAACTGGGCCAAAATGCCGGGCGTTTCAATGACATAGACCAACCGCAACGACGCATCAAGCCGCCGGGCTATTTTTGCGGCCTGGTGTGCTGCCCTGAGGGAAGGTTCTTTAAAATCAACCGGCACCAATATTTTCTTCATCTCCTGCTTCATCCGTTTAAGAAATTTTAATGAACAAATAAAAAATTAAGCGTACATGATCCCACAGCGTTCGCTTATGCGCCTCTATATAAATATTTTATATATGACTCTTTATTGAATAAAAACATGTTCACCCCATTTTGAATCCTTAAAAATCTGAACAATTGTTACAAATAAAAGTTTAACACGGTGGTAAAGCCGGGCCAAAAATATCAACAAAAACCGGGCAACCGAATATCGCCCCAAAAATATTCAAAACAACATAAAAAAAGAAACTTTTCAGGGGAATCCCGTCAATAGCTATTCCCGGGGTAAAAAAATCATTAATCCCCCGTTTCCACCGTATCTCGTCTGTATTTTCCCGGCGTCTTTCCCTCAAAAGACCGGAAAACACGGATAAAAGTACCTACGGAACCAAATCCGACCGCCTCTGCAATGGAATCAAGCGAATCATTTTTCATGGAATTCTCCGTTAACAATTCTTTAGCTTCCTCCACCCGGAATCTGTTCACAAAATCGTTGAAAGAGACCGAAAACCTGGTATTGATCAAGGAGGAAATATAGGAACGGTTGGTGCCCAGGACCTGGGAAACCTGTGTGATCTTTAACTCCGGCTGGCGGTAAATTTTCCGGGTTTCAAACAATTCCGTTAATCGCTCCCCCAGCTGTCCGGCATCCATGATTTTGGAGAAATTACCGGGATGATTTGCCTCATCCCGGACTAAATCGACCACGGTGTGATTTTGCTTATACCCCAGCATACCGATAAGAAAAAAGAGTACACTGAAGACAGCGGAAGGGATCAGCAAAAGGAAAAGGGATTCAGAAAAAGTACTGCGCCCGAAGGCATTAAAAACCAGTGCAAATGTCGAAGCAATTAAAAAAGTGTACAGAAGAAATTTTACCCAGTCAATGGTCTTGCTTTCGATGTTGGAGTAAAAATTGGCAATTTGTTTGTTATAACGAAAAACAAGCCGGCGCCCGTGCATCAGGAAAAATAAAATCTGAGCAGAAAAAACCAACCGGCTTAAAATATAGTTCCACTTTTGCAGCTGGACGAGAACCTTTGCCGGAGAATTGAAAGGATCACTATGAAAAAGGATGTTGAGGTAATCGAGCCGCTGTGCTTCATCCATTAAATAAAAAAACACCACTGTGGCGAACCCGAATAAAAATGCCGGGATAAGCAAACGGAGGTTATAAAGGCGAATGCCGGTTTCCACGGTAAGCAGTTTGATGTACCAGTAATAGAGGGGAGCCATGGAGAGTGAAGCAAAGATATAGACCGGTTCAAAATACTGGCAGGCAAGGATATCTCTATTAAAGAAAAAGCTGTGGGAAAGATAAACCAGAAAGGAAGTACCCATGAAAACCCCCAGGAAAAACCGGGCCCGGTTGTCTTTGCGCCTGGAGCTCAGCAGTACAACCGCCCAGAAAAAGGTCACATACATGGGTGTATAGATGATAAGATCACGTGCCATCTTCCATTTCCGGTTTAATTCCTGTTTTGTTTAGCCATTAAAGCAGCGCCATTCACCAATATGCCGGTCCAATGGGTTCCGGGAACCTGAAAAAAGGCCCTGCCGCAATCCGAGGCTCTTTGCAAATGCAATGTTACATCCTTTTGTCCAAAAACCGGAAGCAGATCGTGCGATACCCTGATATTTTCATATTTTTTTACGATTTGATGATATAAATTTACCATTTGAAAATTTCTTTCCCCACTAAAAACCTACTTTTACCACCGTGGACGTGAGGGGCAACTTATTACTAACAGCTTCAGAAAAAAATTACGAAATTCCATAAAACACACAAATGCCCTTCGGAAACGACACAAGCGAAAAGGGAGAATGCAATCATTTTGCTTCTCCCTTATTTTTTGGTCAAAATCCTGCATTGTCCTTACACTTCAAAAGCATCCACTTTTCGGTAAGCATCAATTAATGCACGTTCACCCGCTTTTCCCGGTATGCTTTTCCCGTGTTCACAGCAAAGCACGCCATCATATCCTTTGCGGTAAATGTGCTGAAAGATATTTTTATAGTTGATCTCCCCGGTGGTAGGTTCATTCCGTCCGGGGTTATCCCCGATATGGAAGGCACCGATATAATCCCAGCACATATCCATATTTGGAATCAGGTTCCCCTCAGTGATCTGCTGGTGGTACATATCATCCACAATTTTACAGCTTGGATGGTCCACGGCCACACAGATCATCTTTGCCTGGGGCATCCGGGTCAGGAACAGTCCGGGATGGTCTGAATGGGCATTCAGCGGTTCCATGACAAGCTCAAGACCTGATTTACCGACAATATCGCAGCACATGCGCATATTTTCAATCACATGGGCGGTTTGGTAGTCCCAGTGCAATTTTTCATCATAACGCCCGGGAACGACGAGGGCCTGGTTAACCCCGGTTCGCTGCTGCACTTCAAGGGCCTCATGCATTTTTTTCTTCAGCATTGTTTTGATTTCATCATCCTGCAGTACAAATGACCTGACACTGAAATCGGCATACAATACAAAGGGGCCCATGCTCATTCCCCGCCGGGCCAGTTCATTTGAAATTTTTTCCTGAACAGCGGGCGGTTTATTCATCAGGCCGTTGTCAAAAATGGCCCGGAAACCCTGGTCGGCAATAAATTTAATATTATCAATGGGATCACTTCCGGCATGTTCGGGAAACATGCCCAGGTGGGGAGCATACTTTAACTTGAACTTTTCCCCATTGGAGGTTTCAGCTCCGGCTGCCATTGCTCCCGGTATACTTCCGATACCTGCAAAGGCCATACCGCCGGCCGCTGTTTTCTTTATAAAATTTCTTCGCTTCATGAAATAAAAGTTTTTATCATTTTACCAAATATGCTAAATTAATGAAAATGTTTTCAAACCGGCTTATTATCCAGCATGAATTCATAATAAACAAAATTAAAACCCTCCTTCGCATTCCGGCAGACAACTTTTCCGGGGCCCCGGTCCACCATGAATCAATGCAGCGTGTCCGGTAAAAAAAGGAAACAGCAACAAATTTGTCCGGCAATATTCCACCGGTTTATTCCATGAATCTTGCTTCCTTCCAAAAGAGTTATTAATTTTATCGTTCAATTATTTGAATCAACTAAAACGGAATAAAAATGAACAGAAAACTTCGTATGGGAATGGTTGGCGGAGGCATCAATGCTTTTATTGGCGCCATACACCGCAACGCGGCGTTTCTGGATAACCAGATCGAACTTGTTTGCGGCTGTTTCAGCAGCCATCCCGAGATTTCAAGATCATCCGGGAAAAGCTACTACCTCCCGGAGGACCGGGTGTATGAATCCTATCAGGAGATGTTTGAAAAGGAGGCCCAGTTGCCCGAAGGGGAGCGCATGGACTTTGTTGCGATCGTGACCCCCAACTTCCTCCATTTCGACCCGGCCATGATGGCGCTTGATAAGGGGTTTCACGTGGTCCTTGACAAACCGCTTACATTTACGCTGGAGGAGGCCAAAAAACTGAAAGAGAAACTGGACGAAACCGGATTAACGCTGGCCCTTACCCACACTTATGCAGGGTATCCGGCAGTAAAACATGCCCGGAAGCTGGTGACCGGCGGAGCGCTTGGAAAGATCCGGAAGGTGTATGTTGAATATCCGCAGGGATGGCTCTCCTCAAAAATTGAAGATGAAGGAGTGGCCCAGGCAGCCTGGCGCACTGATCCGGAAAAATCCGGAAAAGCAGGCTGTATGGGAGATATTGGCACCCATGCCCATCATTTAAGCGAATACATCACCGGCTTAAAAGTAACGGAGTTGTGCGGCGAGCTGAAAACATATGTCCCCCAGCGGCGACTGGATGATGACGGGGCAGCCCTCCTCCGGTACAACAATGGGGCAACCGGGATCTTAATGGCCACCCAGGTAGCAGCCGGAGAGGAAAATGCTTTAAAAATCAGGGTTTATGGAGAGAAAGGCGGATTGGAGTGGTTCCAGCATGAACCCAATACACTCATCCTGAAGTGGGCGGAAAAACCTATGGAAATTTTACGCGTTTCCACGAGCATGAACAGTGATGCAGCCACCCATAATGCCCGTACCCCGGGTGGTCACCCCGAAGGTTACATTGAAGCCTTTGCCAACATCTACCGGAATTTTGCCACCTCCGTCATGGCAAAAATGGACGGAGAGGAGCCCTCACCGGAAATGGCCGATTTCCCGGGAATTGAAGACGGCATCCGGGGCATGCAGTTCATTGATACCATTGTTAAAGCCGGTTACAACGACGATGTTAAATGGGTGAAATTTGTTGATTAAAACCGGCCCCGGCAAAAAGATTGTATGAATTAACCTGCAAGGCAGGAATCGTTTCATGCCTTGAAAAAAAAGAAAAAATTATGGCAAGACCAGTAACATTATTTACAGGACAATGGGCCGATCTACCCATTGAAACCATGTGCCGAAAAGCTAAGGAGTTTGGCTACGACGGCCTCGAATTGTGCACCTGGGGCGATCACATGGAAATCAACAAAGCCGACCAGCAATACTGCGATGACCGGAAAGCACTGCTGAAAAAACACGACCTGAAGCTGTTTACCATTTCTGCCCACCTGTTGGGGCAGTGCATTTCAGACCCGCTCGATGAGCGGCACAAAGAGATCCTGCCCGATTATATCTGGGGCGACGGAGATCCCGAAGGCGTTCATGAACGGGCCGCGGAAGAGATGATAAAAACCGCCAAAGTGGCCAAAATGCTGGGCCTTGACACCGTTGCCGGATTTACGGGAAGTCCCGTCTGGAAACTCCTCTATCCTTTTCCACCCACACCACAGGAGATGATTGAGGAAGGATACAAAGCGTTTGCCCGGCGATGGATCCCCATTCTCGATGAATTTCAGAAAATCGGAGTAAAATTTGCATTGGAAGTCCATCCAACAGAAATTGCCTTCGACATCCATACGGCGCACCTCACACTAAAGGCCCTGGATCACCATCCGGCTTTCGGGTTTAATTATGACCCCAGTCATTTGGGATACCAGCATGTGGACTATGTAAAATTCATCTATGAATTTGCCGACCGCATTTTCCATGTACACATGAAAGATGTTTACTGGAGCGACAAACAAATGGGAATTGGTGTTTTCGGCGGGCATGCCGAATTTGGTGATAACAGGCGCTACTGGAATTTCCGAAGCCTGGGCAGGGGAAAGATCGATTTTGAAAATATCATCCGGGCACTCAATGACATTGGTTATACAGGCCCCTTGTCGGTGGAATGGGAAGATACCGGAATGAACCGGGAAGTTGGCGCAAAAGAGGCAGCGCAGTATGTTAAGAAGATTGATTTTGAGCCTTCGGACGTTGCTTTTGACGATGCCATGCAAAATGAATAAGTCCAAAACCCGGAATGCCGGATAAAAGGACACGAATGATTTTCATACATCCCGGCACCGTTTTCCCGGGAGATCAGAAAATGGCTGTTATTCCTCAAAAAGCAGCCATTTTTTTTAGTAACCGTTTTTACCTTCCGTACGGACTGGCTATGCCGGAAACATCCGGACTCGATCTTATGAAACGAGCATGATTTATAATCACAAAAGATTATAAAATGCGAAAGCATTCTATCGAATACCTTTAAAGTAAACGACTGAATGAGATAAATAAAATAAATGCGAGTTCCATGGGCCTTGTAAACGAAAGATACCATTAATTTAT
>JAGYMR010000007.1 GCA_018400515.1 Tangfeifania sp. | reverse complement strand
TGAAAATGCCCAAACTGATCGGCGTTAAACTGACCGGGAAGCTCAACGGATGGACGGCGCCAAAAGACATTATCCTGAAAGTGGCCGGGATTCTGACCGTAAAAGGCGGGACCGGTGCCATCATTGAATATTTCGGAGAAGGAGCTGAATCATTGTCCGCCACCGGCAAAGGAACCATCTGCAACATGGGAGCGGAAGTAGGTGCCACCACCAGCCTCTTTGCTTATGACGGGCACATGGAGAAGTACCTCAAAGCTACCGGAAGGGCTGAAGTGGCTGAACAGGCTGCCCAAATGAAGGACACGCTCCGGCAGGATCCGGAAGTGCTGGCAAACCCTGAAAACTACTACGATCAACTCATCGAAATTAATCTCTCGGAACTGGAACCCCACATCAACGGTCCCTTTACCCCGGACCTGGCAACCCCGGTTTCCCGGATCCGGGAGACAGCACAGAAAAATGACTGGCCGCTCGATGTTTCGGTAGGACTGATCGGCAGTTGCACCAACTCCTCCTACGAAGATATTTCGCGCGCGGCATCGATTGCCCGGCAGGCGGTGGAAAAGGGCCTCAAAGCAAAATCGGAATTTACCATTACCCCCGGTTCCGAACAGGTGCGCTATACCATTGAACGGGACGGCTACATCGACCTGTTCGAAAGACTGGGCGGAAAAGTCTTTGCCAATGCCTGCGGCCCCTGCATCGGACAGTGGGCCCGCCCCGGAGCCGAAAAAAGCCGGAAAAATACCATTGTACACTCGTTCAACCGGAATTTCTCCAAACGAAATGACGGCAACCCCAATACCCATGCCTTCGTTACATCCCCCGAAATGGTAACCGCCCTGGCGATTGCAGGCCGGCTCGATTTCAACCCCTTAACCGATACACTGACCAATGAAAAGGGCGAAGAAGTAAAACTCATCCCCCCCAGCGGATTTGAATTACCCCCAAAGGGATTCGACGTTAAAGATCCGGGGTACCAGGCCCCGGCCAAAGACGGATCGAAAGTGAAAGTCAATGTAGCCCCCGGCTCCAAACGGCTGCAATTGTTAAAACCCTTCGCTCCCTGGGACGGAAAGAACATTACCGGTGCCAAACTGCTCATCAAGGCACTTGGGAAATGCACCACCGACCATATCTCCATGGCCGGTCCGTGGCTCCGTTTTCGCGGCCACCTCGACAATATTTCCGATAATCTGTTAATTGGGGCGGTGAATGCCTTTAATAACCAGACGAACCTGGTCAAAAACCAGCTGACCGGGCAATACGACAAAGTGCCCGCCGTACAGCGGGATTACAAGAAAAACGGAATCCCCACCGTTATTGTGGGCGACCATAATTACGGCGAAGGTTCCTCGCGCGAACATGCCGCCATGGAACCACGACACCTGGGCGTCCGTGCCGTCATGGTGAAATCTTTTGCCCGCATTCACGAAACCAACCTCAAAAAACAGGGAATGCTTGCATTGACATTCGACAATGAAAATGATTACGAACTGATCCGGGAAGACGACACCTTCCATTTCGTTGACCTCACGGCTTTTGCACCGGGGAAACCATTAACCGTGGAGGTGGAACATGCCGGTGGTTCGAAGGATACCATACGTTTGAACCACACATACAACAACACGCAGATCGAATGGTTCAAAGCCGGCTCTGCCCTGAACCTTATCCGAAAAAACACGATTTAATCATTTAATAACACTTAAATTTTTCTCTATGCAAAAAATCAAGGTTCAAAACCCCGTGGTCGAACTCGACGGTGACGAAATGACCCGGATTATTTGGGACTTTATCAAAAAGAAATTAATCCTTCCCTACCTCGATATCGATCTGAAATATTTCGACCTGAGCATTGAAAACCGCGATGCCACCGACGACCAGGTGACCGTTGATGCTGCCCATGCTATCAGAAAATACGGCGTGGGCGTGAAGTGTGCCACCATTACTCCCGACGAGCTCCGGGTAGACGAATTCGGACTGAAGCACATGTGGAAATCGCCCAACGGGACCATCCGGAACATCATCGGAGGAACCGTTTTCCGGGAGCCGATCCTGATCAAAAACATTCCCCGACTCGTACCCGGATGGAAAAAACCGATCTGCATCGGCAGGCATGCCTTTGGGGATCAGTACCGTGCCACCGATTTTGTTACCAAAGGAAAAGGGAAACTGACCATTACCTTTACCCCTGAGGACGGCAGCGCACCCATATCGCACGATGTGTATGACTTTGAAGGAGACGGAGTGGCCATGGCCATGTACAATACCGATGAATCGATCCGCGGATTTGCCCGCTCCTGTATGAACCAGGCCCTGCTTAAAAAATGGCCGCTGTACATGTCCACCAAAAACACCATCCTGAAAAAATACGACGGCCGGTTTAAGGACATTTTCCAGGAGATCTATGAAAATGAATACAGGGACCGGTTTGAAGCCGCGGGCATTACTTATGAGCACCGCCTGATCGATGACATGGTGGCGGCAGCCCTGAAATGGGACGGCGGTTTTGTGTGGGCCTGCAAAAACTACGACGGCGACGTACAAAGCGATACCGTTGCCCAGGGATTTGGCTCGCTCGGACTGATGACCTCCACCCTGGTGACCCCCGATGGGAAAACCATGGAAGCGGAGGCCGCCCACGGAACGGTCACCCGCCATTTCCGCCAGCACCAGCAGGGAAAACCAACCTCCACCAACCCGATTGCATCCATCTTTGCCTGGACAAGGGGGCTTGAGTTCCGCGGAAAACTCGATGGAAACGATCCACTGGTACACTTTGCCCGGACACTTGAAACGGTATGCATCGAAACCGTGGAGTCGGGGAAAATGACCAAAGACCTGGCACTGGTCATTCACGGAGAAAACCTGAAAGAGGAGCACTACCTCACAACGCAGCAATTTTTGGATGCACTGGATGTAAACCTGAATAAAAAACTAAGCTGATGGTGCATCACACCCGATAAAAAAACAGGTACTTAAAGAAAGGGTGCCTGACGCCAAACGCCAGCTCAGACAGAAATCAGCCAATCAGGGGAAGGCACATGAACATTAATCATCCTCTTGGGTGTAGATGTTTTGCATGCTCGTTTCATACGCCTTGGTGTGTAAAAATAATGCTCGTTTCATTGTACAAACAATGCAAATGCCGGTAAGGGACTTTTGACACCCTATTTTGAGGCTGTTTCAGAAAAATTATTATCTTTTGAGCGCATTTTGGTGTATGAAAACACCATTTACTTAAAATGGAAAAAAAAACAGAAAAAACAGACGGGAAGCTTCAGGTGCCTGAAACACCGGTCATCCCTTTCATTGAAGGGGACGGTATCGGACGGGATATTTTGCTGCCTTCGCAGAAGGTGATTGATGCCGCAGTGGCCAAAACATACGGCGGAAACCGGGAAGTCACCGCCGATTTATATCCGCAAAAGGAGGGAGCCACCCGTTTATCCACCACCGCTTTTGCAGAAGAGATCATCAAGAACATGCATTGAGACATTCGAAATTATTAACAAAAAACAGATAAGTATGGAATACATTAAGTACCGTTTTTTTCAAAAAGCAAGCCAGTGCTCGAAAGAATTTCAGCGAATAAAGAAACACCATGCCGATAAAGTCATTGCAGAAGTCAAACTGGGACAAGTGCTTACAGGGATGAAAGGGATCCCGCTGCTGGTTACTGACACCTCCAAGCTGGATCCGCATGAAGGCATCCGCTTTAAAGGATATTCGATCCCTGAATTAAGGGAGAAACTACCCAAGATCTCCAAAGAGGGGGAGCCTCTTCCCGAAGGACTTTTTTACCTGATGCTGATCGGGGATATCCCCACACACGAAGATGTAATGAACCTTTCGAAAGATTTTGCCACACGGGCACACGTTCCGCAGCACGTTTTTGATGTGATCGATGCAATGCCACGGAACTCGCGGCCAATGACCCAGTTCAGCGCCGCCATCCTCTCCATGGCCACGGAATCCATTTTCCAGAAAGCATACCGTGCGGGGGTTAACAAACAATATTTCTGGGATTCCACTTATGAAGATGTCATGAACCTGATTGCCCGGTTACCGCATGTGGCGGCTTATATTTACCGCCGCAATTTTTGCAACAATGAACAGATCGAACCCAACGCACGCCTTGACTGGTCGGGGAACCTGGCGCACATGATGGGATTCGATTCCGAGGACATTCGCCGGCTTTTCCGGCTTTACATGGTCATTCACGCTGATCACGAAGGCGGAAATGTGTCAGCCCACACAGCCCACCTGGTGGGATCGGCACTTAGCAACCCCTATTATGCTTATGCGGCAGCAATGACTGGACTGGCCGGTCCCCTGCACGGTTTTGCCAACCAGGATGTCATTCACTGGATCTTCCAAATGCTTGAAGATCTGGATACAGAAACCCCGACCGATGAACAGGTTGCCGCTTACTGTAAAAAAACACTGGAGGAGGGGCGCGTTATCCCGGGATACGGACATGCTGTTTTACGAAAAACCGACCCGCGGTTTACGGCCCAGCAGGAATTTGCTGAAAAATACATCAAAGAAGACCCTGTTGTGGAAGTCGTTAACCAGCTTTACCGCGTAGTTCCCCCGATCCTCTCCAACATCGGCAAAATCCAGAATCCCTGGCCCAACGTGGATGCCTTCAGTGGTTCGCTCCTGTACCATTACGGAATTAAGGAATACACCTTCTATACGGTTCTTTTCGGAGTTTCAAGGGCCCTCGGGGTACTGGCTTCGCTGATCAACGACCGGGTTTACGGAATGCCCATTGAACGGCCTACCTCCCACCCACTGGAATGGTACCGCGATAAAGTGGACAAATCAGAAGGATAATAAACAGAGATGGAATGGAACTGAACAAAGCATTGAAAGAACGCTGGAGTCCGCGCGCATTTTCAGAGAAAAAGATAAGCGATGAAATGCTTCACCTTCTTTTCGAAGCTGCGCGCTGGGCTCCTTCATCAAGAAATGATCAGCCCTGGAGCTACTATTATGCCCGGCGCGAAAACAAAGAACAATTTCACGGGCTTCTAAAACTGTTAACCGGGAACAATCCGGACTGGGCACAACATGCCCGGGTACTGGTTATTTCCGTGATGAAAAAAATTTCGGATTTCAATAACCACCCCAATGGAAAAGCCCTGCACGATACCGGAGCTGCAAATGCCCTCCTGTCTGTGCAGGCATCGCACATGGGCTTTCAGGCTCATCAGATGGGTGGCTTTGATAAAGCGAAAGCAACGACCTTTTTAAAGCTGGACCCGGAGCTTTATGAACCGGTTACAATGATTGCGCTGGGATTTCCGGGTGACCCTGGTCAGTTGTCCGAAGATCTGAAAGCACGGGAACTGCAGCCCCGGACACGGAAAGACAACATTGCCAAAGAACTTTAAATAAATTTTTACAGATGAAAGAAAAAAGCATTGAATTATTAAACAAAGCGGTTGCCGATGAGTTAACAGCCGTTCATCAGTACATGTATTTTCATTTCCATTGCGACGACCAGGGATTTGATCTCCTGGCCGGCCTGTTCAAACGGACAGCCATCGAAGAGATGGTTCATATCGAGCGGCTGGCGGAACGGATCCTGTTTTTAAAGGGGGAAGTGGATCTGAAAGCATCCAAAGATGTGGAAAAAATACACGAAGTGCATGAGATGCTGAAGTTGGCAACAAAAATGGAAGAGAACAGTGCCAACGATTACAACCAATGGGCCAATGAGTGTTCACAAAATGCCGACTCCGTATCAAAAACGCTTTTTGAATCGCTGGTAGAAGACGAGGAGCGTCACCTGGATCAGTTTGATTATGAAATGGATAACCTCCATCGATTCGGCAAAGACTATCTGGCACTGCAATCCATTGAAAGAAGCCGGAAAGCAGGGGCAGGACAAGCGGAGTAGTAGTCAGTATCCATCAAGCCTCCTTTATTGGCAATCCATCCCGGGAACAGGGGTGGATTGCTAATTTTTTGCATCAGCCCCCGCACCATCCGCAATATCCATCTCACGAAGCAGATAACCGGCACCGGCAAATTTATCAATAATAAACAGCGCATACCGGATGTCCAGAACAATGTTCCGGCTCACTTCCGGGGCATACATCAGGTCGCTCATGGTTCCCTCCCAGCAGCGGTCAAAATTTACACCAATCAGCTCGCCACGGCCGTTTAAAACCGGACTTCCCGAATTTCCGCCGGTGGTATGGTTCGAAGCAATAAAACAAACCGGCATATGATCTCCTTCGCCGTACCTTCCGTAATTTTTTTCACTGTATAACTGACGCAGGCGGTCCGGGACCTGATAGTCATAAATGTCAGGATGAGCCTTTTCCATAATGCCCTGAAGGGTGGTGGAATATTGATAGCGCACACCATCCCGGGGTTCATACCCCTTTACCTTTCCATAGGCAACCCGGAAAGTATGGTTGGCATCGGGATAGAGGGGCGTTCCCTTTTCCATTTCCATAATGCCCGCCATGTAGGTTTTCATATTTTTGTCCAGCTCCTGCTCCAGAGAATCCACCACCGGCCGTATCAGCGCTTCATGATGATAACTCAGGGCATCATAAAGGGAAATAAACGGATCTTTCCTCAACCGGCGCAATTGCCGGTCGCTTCCCTTTTCAAGCAGCTCCTCCATCTGATCCCTCTTGGGAAGGATGGATTTCCTGTAGATTTTCCGGCCAGATTGATCTCCGTGCCTGTCCATTAGCTCAATAAAGGACCCGGGCAGGAAAGCCTCGTTAAGGTCCCGCCTCAGGAGCGGAAGCAATTTCTGAAACAGTTGCTCATCCACCGATGAGTCATAATTTTTGAAAAACCCCGGTAAAAATCCGGCGATGCTTTTTCGAAATATTTCCGCCTGCTTATCCGAATCATTTTCGATGCAATTGATCAGGGCATTCATTCGGGCCGCTACCCGGAACAATTCAACGCCTCCCATCAAAATCTCGGAATAATAATCGGATGCCCGGATGAAATCATCATAGACCGCATAAGTCTTTTCAAAACTTTCAAACACCGGACGGTATTCCTTTTGCCAGGTTCCGGTCTTTTTTGCCTGCTCCATAAAACCATCTTCAAAGGCCCGCTTTTTCGCCAGGGCATCATGCCGTTCAAGGCCAAGGATCTCTCCCTGCCACCGCTTCCATGAATTGCTGATCCCGGCATATTTCGCCGCATACTGGAGACGGATCTCCGGATCGGACGCCATGGCTTCGCGCAGCACCTCCAGTTTTTTATCCCGGATCCGGATCCTGTCCGGGTTGCGCTGGTTCAGAATAAGATCCAATTCCTGCGAGGGGATATATTGCCGGGTGCTTCCGGGGTAGCCCAAAACAAGGGTGAAATCACCGGGGTGAATCCCCTCCGTTGAAACAGGAAAAAATTTTTCCGGCCGGTAGGGTACATTTTCCGAGGAATAATCCGCCGGTTCATTATTTTCGTCCGCATAAATGCGAAAGAGGGAGAAGTCGCCGGTATGGCGGGGCCACATCCAATTGTCGGTATCGCCACCAAACTTCCCGATGGAGGAAGGGGGCGCCCCGACAAGCCGGACATCCCTGAACACTTTATATACATACAAAAAATATTGATTCCCGTAAAACAGGGGCTTCACCCGGGCAAGGACCGTTTCATCCCGGGAAGCTTCCTTCTCAATCCGGGTGCGGTTTTCCCTGATCTGCTTTTCCCGCTCCTCTCCCGGCAAGTCCCGGGTACCCGCCAGCACCTGTGCGGTAACATCTTCCATAGATTCCAGAAACCGGACGGTCAGGCCGGGATTGGGCAACTCTTCCGATGGTTCCATGGCCCAGAAACCATCAGTGAGATAATCTTTATCAACGGTGCTGTGCTCCTGGATATACCGGTATCCACAATGGTGATTCGTTATCAGCAACCCCCGGTCAGAGATAAGCCCTGCCGTGCATCCCCTTCCGAAAAGGGCAACTGCATCCTTCATACTGGCATTGTTTACCGCGTAGATATCCGCTGCCGAAAGTTGAAATCCCATCTGCTGCATTTCGGCCAGGTTGTATTTCCGGAGCAGCAGGGGCACCCACATCCCCTCCCTTGCAGGAAGTGATGAGGTAAAAAACAGGACCACAAAAAAGAGAAGCAAAAATTTCTTCATAACAGGACAATTTTTGAAGCAGCAAAAACAGGATAATCAAAAACACAAAAAACTGCAGACAGAAACCATGACTTTTTCCCAACAACCGGAATTGCACCTGTTTTTTCGAAGGTAAAGCATCCGCCGTTTTTGAGTTCCTGCAATCCTGCTCAGGCCGCCAAAGCCAAAAATATTGGTTTTTATTAATAAATTTCTGAAATTACAGATAAAACAGCGTTAACAAAAAAATCCAAAAATAAAAAAATTCCGCGATGCATTCACTCGTTTCAACCAACCAGCTTCCTTTGATCCCCCTGCTCTTTTTTGCCCTGGCCATGGGGTTCTTTGAAGCCATTGTCGTGGTATACATCAGGGAACTGTATTACCCGGAAGGATTTTCATTCCCGCTCCGGACCATTCCGGCATGGCTGGGAGGGGTGGAACTCCTCCGGGAAGCAACCAGCCTGGTCATGATCGTTGCTGTGGCCTGGCTTTCGGGCAGGTCCCCGATGAAACGGCTTTCGGGTTTTCTCTTTATTTTCGGGGTCTGGGATATTGTCTATTACCTGGCATTAAAACTGCTCATTGGCTGGCCTGCATCGATATTTACCTGGGACATTCTTTTCCTCATTCCGGTGGTATGGAGTGCCCCGGTACTGGCCCCCCTCATTTGCTCCCTAATGATGATCCTTATGGCACTTCTTATGAATTCATGCTGTTCCCGGAAGGGGAACTTCACTTTCCGCCGGAGAGAAATTCTTTTAATTTTTTCGGGTGCACTCACCATCTTTGTCTCCTTCATTTTTGATTTTACCCGTCACCTCCTGAAAGAAAATTTTTTCCCTGCGCTATTCACCCCTGCTGCCCACCAAAAATTCCTGGAAATTACCAATGACTGGGTGCCGGAAAATTTCCGGTGGGAGTTGTTCAGCGCCGGTTTGCTATTGATTGCAGCAGGGATTTATCTTTCTCTCCAACGCACCCTTCAGAAGTCCCCATAACCGGGAGTTGCCGCTTTGTTAATTCCGGATTCTGAAATGGCCATTTTTTCCCCAAGCTGCCCTGAATCAAAAAAATCATTCTAATTTTGGTGTTTTATTTGGTAAAACCATTAATTTTGAGCCCTTTGGTAATATGTTGCAAACAGTAAACCAGATACTAACCTTTCACATTCCGCGGGAAAGCATCATCGAATACCTGGCGGCACTTACTGCCCTGGCAACCATTCTGGTTCTCTGGAAACAAAAAAGATCGCCCGAGGTCAGATACCTCATCCTGGTGGAACTGTTTGCGGCCATCTGGGCATTTACATATGGTTTCGAACTGAATAGCCACACCCTGTATACCAAAACACTCTGGTCACAGATCTCTTACGCAGGCATTGCATTTTTGCCCGTCAGTTACTTTCTGTTTACCACGGCCTACAGTCAGAAAAACCGCCTGTTAAATCCCGTAAACATTGCGCTTTTATCCATCATCCCCTTCATTACCCTGCTTTTGGTCTTCACCAACAAAATGCACCATCTGGTTTGGAGCGATGTTTACCTGGTTCCTGAACTCAATCTGGCACACTACGAGCATGGCATCTGGTTCTGGATTTTCTGGATATACTCCTTTGCACTGATCATTGGGGGAATTTTTAACCTGCTTCAAGCCATCTGGAAGTTCACGGCGTATTATAAATCCCAGATAACCGTTTTGCTGGTTGCAACATCCATCCCCCTGGCGGGGAACCTGATGTATGTTACCCGGCTGAACCCTGTTCCCGGTTTTGACTGGACACCCGCCTTGTTCATCTTTTCCGGGTTAATTGTCACCTTTGGGATCGTACGTTACCGGATGTTCGACCTGGTGCCGTTTGCAAGGAACAAACTCATCGAAACAATGGAGGACGGGGTACTGGTGGTAAATGCGGAAGGATTTATTGAAGACTGCAATTCATCGGTGTTTCAGATTTTCCATCTGGAACAAAAATCCGTGATCCGGGAGTCCTTTAAAAAACTGTTTTCTGAATTCAGGGATTTTTCTTCCAGCCTCGGAAAAAAAGGCATTAATACCCTCCACATTGCCGTTCCGCAGGAAAAGGGATATAAATACTACCAAACCCGCATCTCTCCTGTCTTCGACCGAAAAAACAGATTTTCCGGCCATTTTATCCAGATTCATGACATTACAGACATGAAAATGGCGGAAAAGCAATTAAAAAAAACAAACCAGCACATGCAGGCGGAGATTGAGAAACGCGGGAAACTGATCGATGACCTCGAGGCCTTTTCGCATACCGTTGCCCACGATCTGAAAAACTCCCTGGGATCGATCTTCTCTTCGACCGGGATACTGGAAGAAAACATTGAAGGAGGGGACCCGGAAATGTTGAAAGAGTTGGCCGGATTAATGAAAAATTCAGCCAGCAAAGCCATGCATATTACCCGGGAGTTGCTCATTCTCTCAACCGTCAGCCATCAGGAGATTGAGAAAAAACCGCTTGACATGGAGGCCATCTTTTCAGAAGCAATAAGCCAGCTCCGGCAGATTATAAAGGACTTCGGTGCCCGGATAAAAAGTCCCGAAACCTGGCCGTATTCTATAGGACATGCTCCCTGGGTTGAAGAGGTATGGGCCAACTACCTGAGCAATGCCATAAAATACGGAGGAACCCCGCCCGTTATTGAAGTGGGCGCGGATCTCGATGGGAATAACCGGACCAAATACTGGATAAAAGATAACGGAAAGGGGCTGACTCCCGCGGAGCAGAAAAAATTATTCCGGAAATATGCCCGCCTAGATCCCGAAAAAGCAGAAGGCTATGGACTCGGTCTCTCCATTGTGAAGCGTATTACAGAAAAACTGGGAGGGACCGTGGGGATCGAAAGCAGTGGCATCCCCGGTGAAGGGTCCCTCTTTTATTTTACCTTGCCGCAAAAAAATTAACCTTTGATGATCCGTTCAATCCGTGCATCGAGCTGATTCTGGTCGTGCGTGAAACTGGCAATCCCTGCAAGGTTTAACAAGGTATCAATGGCTAGTTCCCCGTTTTCAATGCGTTCGGCCCAGCGATCGTGCCGCGGGATTTTCCCGTCATCATAGATGGTTTTCAGATCATTCTCGCTGAGATAAGGAAACAGATCGCCACACCCGGCGGCATGCACGCGGTCGATAAGCTCGTTCCCGTCGCGGGGACAATCCTCATCCAGGTTTTTCGCCAGCTTTAACTCATCTTCCGTCACATCCCAACATTTCTCGGGACGGTATTTCCAGGCATCCTCATTTAATCCCGCCGGATAGTCCTCCTCCAGTCTGGAACGAAATTTTCCGTCAAGAAAGGCTTTCCCGTCAGCAGCTACCTTGGTGGGCATTGTATAAACATCGGTGCCTGCCAGGTCTTCCAGTTGCTGGTAATTCCGCAGGCTGGCCGCAATTAATTTTGCCGGAACCTGATAGCCGGCAGAGAGCTCCGTGATCCACTTCTGGGAGGACAGAACAGCCCGCTCCCCGACTCCGGAGCCATCGCCCAGTCCATTATTTTTAACGTAAGCACCGATCCGGCCCAGAAAAACATTCTGATAATTGGGCTTGGTAATGGCGGTTACCATCACGTTCTGACGTGCCGAGAATTCAAGGGTAAAGTTGATCCGCACCCCCAACGCACGCAGTTTTCTTGCTGCAAGCAATCCTGCAGCCGTATAGGGAACCTTGACAATGAACTGCTCCGGGCAAATCTCAAAATACCGCATTCCGTAGTCCACTGCCGCATCGATATCATGGGCTGTATCGGTATGTAATTCAACACTGACAAAACCTCCAAACTTCTGGGCCAGCCGCAATCCGTGCCGGGCATTCAAAATGAATGCGATTTCGACAATTTGCTCCCGCAAAGGCAATGATTTCACAATTTCCTTTGCTTCAGCAATAAACGAATCGTAAATGCCCTTCTGAATCTCTTTATTGACCAGGGTGTTATTGGTGGTAAGGGCGGTCATTTCGGCCGACCAGTTCTTTTCGGCCTCCTCCATATCGCCCGTGTCAAGCCATAATTCGGTTCCCACCTTCTTTAGCCCCTGCCAAAAGGAATCAGTCCTGGCAGCCACCGGCTTCTCATTAACTCCCGCTTTAATAAACGTGTTGATCTTTTCTTTCAGTGATTGTTCCATAAAATCTGTTTTTAGTTTTTATTCGAATAGAATATGACAAATAATTGATTAATAAAAAAAATCAGCCCCTGTTTATTGCCTCAAGAGCTTTCTCCGTCCGGGCAAGGGAATCATCCACCTGATTTTTCTCCTCAAATCCAATGATCATCATATCAACGCTCCGCAGCCCAAGAACAAACCGGAGGGCATGGTCGATCTTATCACTCTGGTCGCGGAGTTTGCCGTTGCCAATGAGTTTCATTCCGATCACCCCTTTCCCCGATTGGTGCAACCGGTGAATAACATTTACCACCGTTTCCGGTTCGGGCTTATCCATGGCAATTCCGTAAGGATTGATCCGGACGTGAATCACATCAACCCACGGACTCTCCAGTGCTTTTTCCATGGCCTCCAGGGAGTGCACAGAGACGCCGTGTGCCCGGATAATTCCTTTGGATTTGAGGTTTTCCAGAATATCCATCTGCCTTTTCCAGGTTTCTGTCCAGTTTGAATCCACCATGCAATGAATTTGCACCAAATCAAGGTAATCCGTGTTCAGCTCCCTGCGAAACCGGTCCACCACCACATCCGCATCCGGGCGTTCAGCTTCAGGAATACCTCCCTCCCGGACCCAGATCTTTGAACTCAGGGTGATCTTTTCACGGTCCATTTTCTGCATGGCTTCCGCCATCAGCCCGTGGGTACCGTAAGAATCGGCACAGTCGAAAAACCGGATGCCCCGGTCCCAGGCATGGTGTAACAGATCAAGGCTTTTTTGCTTGTCCTGGCGGGTCAGGGCGGCACTCCGGTTCCCGGCATGAAAACCCGTTCCAAAACCCAGCAGGGTCGTTTCAAGCCCCGAGTCTCCCAGACGGACTTTTTGAAGGGGGTCACCACTCCACGCCTCCCGGGAGCAGGATGCCAGGGGATTTGCAAAAAGTGCATGCGCCGTCCCCAGCGACAGGGCCCGCACAAAATTACGCCGGTGCATATTCAGTTTTTCCATAACAAGCAATTCATATCCGTTTCCAAAGCTTCATGCTTCTGAAATATTGCTATAAAAATAACAAAAAAATGGCGCTTGTTTTAAAGGGCTTTCAATTTTCCAAGAAAATCATTCTGATCTCCCCGCGCCAGAATGTCACATTGCAGACCGCATTTGCGGGCAGTTTCAGCCAGGGTTTCCTCATCGGTAAAAAGCCATTTAAACTTTGCCGTGTGGTCTTTATACCTCAGCTCATAATCCATTTCACCATAATAATCTGTGTTCACAAGATCCACCCACACCGATCCGTCATCTTCTTCAAAAAGGTAATGGATATCCGCCGAGTCGACCAGGATCTGTCCCCCCTCCGAAAGTAAGCTGCGCAGGTGAACCAGCATTCTTTGCAGTCCTGAAATGGTCTGTCCGATCCCGGTCCCGTTCATCAAAAGCAGAATGGTATCAAAACCCCTTTCCTGAAAATGAAACAGGTCCCTGCAAATCGCCCTTTGGACACCCCGTTTTCGCATCACTTCAACGGCCCGTTCCGACCGGTCAATAGCGGTCACCTCAAAGCCTTTCTCCTGCAGAACAAGGGCATGACACCCGGCAGCCGCCCCTGCATCCAATACCTTTCCCCGGCAGTAATCCAGCGCTGTCCGTTCCAGTGAAGGCATCCCGGTCTCGTTTCGGAAAAAATAGGCCGGCGAAAGCAGTTCCCCTTCGGTATAACTGGTATGAATCAAAATATCGGGCGCTTCACCATATTCAAAAAAATCGGCGATCGCCGCTCCGAGCGGATCACTCATCTTTTTCCTGGTTATTTTCACTTTAATCGTTGGCAATGTTGTTTGTCAAACAAATATAGAAAAAATAGCAACTTAAAATCCTTATCTTTAGAAAACGAATGGGGTGCTCCGTGCCATCCTCTCATACCATTTCACCGGGAATTATGGTTCTCGCGTTCGATTTTCAGTTCAATGAATTTTAATGAATAAATTGAGGGATTACCGGAAATAAACCGTATAGCATAATAAATATTCCTATGAAACGACGAATTTTTATAAAAAACACCTCCTCAGCCATGGATAGAAAAAGAGATCTTATTTTTTTATTGCCCCGTTTCAAACCGGAAGGCATCGGTAAAAAAAACGAACTTCTGAACAACCCAATCCCCTCAAAAACCGGAACAAAAATCCGGCCTTTCGCTGACATTCAGAGAGGTTTGTTCCTCTTCCTGGCAGTGGCCCTTCTTCCCCATTGCAGGGAACCGGAACAACCAAAGAACCCGAATGTCGTTTTCATTTTTGCCGACGACATGGGATACGGGGATGTCTCGGCCAACAACCCTTACGCCCGTACTTCCACGCCGGCGATAGACCAACTGGGAGCCGAAGGGATTCGCTTCACCGAAGCCCATACCGCCGGTGCTGTCTGCACCCCCTCCCGCTATGCCCTGCTGACCGGCCGGTACTTCTGGCGAACCCCTCCCCAACAAAATTACTGGGGCTATTTAAATCCCTGTATTGAACCGGAAAGAGAAACCATGGGCGATTTGCTGCAAAACAGCGGATACACTACCGCTTGTGTCGGAAAATGGCATCTGGGACTCAACTGGAGTCGCAAAGATTCATCCCTTCCCCAAATCCCTGACAAAAAAGCAACGGGATACACCAATACCGATTTCAGTGCGCCGGTCACCGGGGGGCCTAACGACCTGGGATTCGACTACTCTTTCATCTTACCGGCTTCGCTCGATATGCCACCCTATGTTTTCCTGGAAAATCAACAGGTGGTGGATACAGATATCATCCTGACAGCGGATGTATATCCGAACAGGTTAGACTCCACCGTTGAAGTGTGGGATGAAAAATACACCGGCGAAGATGATATCTATTGGGGAAGAGGGGTATGGTGGCGAAACGGGGAGATGTCGGCATCCTTCAAAATTGAAGCGTGTCTGGAGAAGATTGTAACGAAAGGAATCGCTTTCATCGAACGGGAAGCCAAAAATGAAAACCCCTTTTTCCTTTACCTGCCGCTTTCAGGACCCCATACCCCGTGGGTACCCGACCGGGAATTCCAGGGAAAAACAGCGTTGGGTACTTACGGGGACTTCATCGCAAACATCGATCATGCCGTCCACCGCATCAACACAAAATTAAAAGAACTGGGACTCGAAGAGCATACAATGGTTATTTACTCCAGCGACAACGGAGGACACTGGGCCGAAGAAGACAAACAGCAATACGGGCATCAAAGCAACTGGCCGCGAAGAGGCCAAAAAGGGGATGCCTGGGACGGCGGACACCATGTACCCCTGGTCATTAAATGGCCGGAAAAAATTAAAGCAGGAGGGATCACCAATGAAACGGTGAGCCTGACCGATTTCTTTGCCACTTTTGCGGAAATGACGGGACAACCGTTAAAAGAAAGCCAGGCAGAAGACAGCTTTAGCTTTATGAGCCTGCTGAACGGGAATATTAACACCCCCGTCCGGGACCACATCGTATACCTCTCATCAAGAGGAAAACTGGCCATCAAAAAAGGAAGCTGGAAATACATCGACTGCCTGGGATCGGGAGGTTTCTCCCATCCGTCCATTCTTCCACCGGTAAAGAACGGGCCAAAAGGACAACTCTATAATGTACAAAAAGACCCGCTCGAGCAAAATAATTTGTACCTCGGACAGCCGGAAAAAGTAGAAGCGTTAACAACATTGTTGGAGGAGATCAAAAATAAGGGGTTTAGCAGGGGGAAATCAGTGCCCCCGATGAACGAATGAAGTTGCAGGCCATTCTCAAAAATAGACAGAAAAACTGGTCATAGGGAAACGGAAACACAACTTCCTGGTCTTACCGGAAGAAAAGACACCGGGATCAGGGAACAAACCGGGAAAATCCTTGTATTCTAAAACAAAAAGTTTATTACCAGCGTAATATGATTTTGAAAACAGATCAACATGTACAAAAAAACGATGAAAATATCCGGTAAGATTTTTATTTTTTTATTCAGTCTGGGGTTGATCCTTCTAAGTACGAACTGCCGGGAAGAAAACGATGATTTTGAATTTGAAGAACCGGAAAACATCGACGGATCGGTTCTGGATATTGACCCTCCGGGGCCCTATGTGGAAGGCAGTGAAGTGCCTGCCAGTGAACAGGAGACCTTTTCTTCGGAGGACAAACTGCTCGTAACCTACTATTTTTACTGGTACGACATAAGCACCAATGCCCATATCACCTATGCAGGGGGGGCGGATGCCCTGACCGACCACCCCGTGAACATGGAAAACTTCAGTTATAAGAATGTCAGCTGGCACCGGCAGGAACTTCTGGACATGATTGATGCAGGGATCGACATTGTAATCCCGGTATATTGGGGGGATACCCGGAACCTTTCATGGGCCGTACAGGGAATTGAAAAACTGGTGGAGGCCTGGCAGTTTTTGAAAGCCGAAGGCATCGATCCCCCGAAGATCGGGATGTTTTATGATACCACCTCCCTGAAGTATGAAGACAGCTTAAAAGAGCCTGAAAGCCCCGATCTGACCACCAATTTCGGAAAAGAATTTTTCTACAAACTCATCCGGGATTTTTTCTCGCTCGTCCCCCCCGAAATGCGGGCGCGCATCAACGGCAAGCCCTATGTAGGACTCTATTCGGCCAACTGGGCAGAAAAACACGATCAAAGCACCTTTGATTTTGCCGATCAGCGGTTTTCCACCGACTTCGGAGGGAATGACCTCTACATTGTCCGGGAGATCTCATGGACCAATGCAAATTCGGAAAACATCTATGCCTGGGGGGCTGCCCTTGGGGGGATCAAAGCCTACGGGACCATCGCCATTGGTCCGGGATATGATGACCGCGTCGTCCCCGGCAGAACCACTCCTGTCCGGGAACGGGAAGACGGGCAGTTTTACATCGATAACTGGAACCAGGCACTCGTACGGGGAGCGCTCGATAATGCCATGAACATTGTGCTCATCGAAACATGGAATGAGTTTCACGAAGGCACCGATATTGCCCACACCCGTGAATACGGACGTCAATACATTGACCTCACAGCCGAATACGGAGCCCGCTTTAAAAATGGCGAAATGCCGGAAGAATTCCCCGGAAAAGAGTTCCTCGAAGCGGACAGTGTATTCATTGACTTCGGGGAAGACGGCGACACCCACGGTATAGGGCATGTAAAGCCGGAAGACGGACAAACCACCGTAAAACTGGTGGGGGATATCCCCTGTCTGGCCCCGGTTTCAACCGAACACGGCGGAATGTATATGTATTTTCAGATCAATCCCTTTTTTAAACTGGGGAAAAATGATCCGGTTTATGCCGTTCATGTGGATTATTTCGATTCAGCCGGCACCGGCTTTACCCTCCAGTACGACTCAAAAGATGAAAACGCCACCATGAATGGAGCCTATAAATCACTGACGGAGCTGAACACAACGGGTTCCGATACCTGGAAACGGGCTTCGTTTGAACTTAGCGATGCCCGGTTCACCAACCGGCAAAATGGCGGCGCCGATTTCCGGCTGGCCGTGCCTGACACCCATCTGCGCATCAAACATATCAGTATAGAAACAACCAATTAAAACTTGAAAAATGTCCTTTGCAAAACTGATCAAACCCATGGCCTTCATCCTTTTCTTCTATCAGGGGATGCCCCGAAACACACATGCTCAGGGGAAAAACCGGCTGAATTTATCCGGAAAATGGAAAGTAACCTGGAATGACGGGAACCACGGGCCCAACAACATTGCAGGGTTCATACGTATGAATCCCCTGAACGATCCCCTCCGGTATATGGAGGTGGATGTCCCTATGGACCTGAATCTTGCCATGCAAAAAAAGGGAATGACAGGGAACCTGCACTATGGGACAAATTTCATGGCCTCCCGCTGGGTGGCTCAGCAATACTGGCAGTATTATAAACAGTTTGAAGTACCGGAAACAGCCGTCAATCAACCGGCATGGCTCGAATTTGATCGGCTCGATTACGCGGCCACCATCTTCCTGAACGGCCAAATGATAAAAAAACACCAAAACGCGTTTATCCCCTGTCTGATTAACGTAACAGGGCTGCTGAAAAAGGGCCGGAACATCCTCACCGTTGGAATAGAAAGCGGGATGTATGAAAAAGCGGCCAAAAACCTACCCGATTACAGCAACGCGCTGAACGTTCACCTGAATAAACGACACTGGTTACGTAAACCCCAGTACCAATTTTCGTGGGACTGGAACCCTTTTTTGGTTAATGTGGGCATTACCGGGGATGTCTCCCTTTTCTGGCGGGAAAGTGCCCGGCTGGACAACATCGTCCCCTGGATAAAGCTGAACGATGACCTCTCAGAAGCAACGCTCACCATCCGTTCTTTTATTGAAGGGACCGAAAAAGCAATCGACCTGCAGGTTGAAACCACGCTGGTTGAAACCGGCCGGTCCATTTCCCGGACTGCACGGATTGAAAAGGGCCTGGCCCCCGTGGCAGTGACAATGACAGTAAAAAAACCGGAGTTATGGTGGCCCGTTGGACAGGGCGATCAAAACCTGTATACCCTCCGGGTGGATTTAAAAAAAGATGGCAAAACCATCGATTCAGGTACCCGGAAGATCGGCTTCCGGAAAATCGAAGTGGACCGGTCCCCCCACCCGGTGGAAGGCAACTATTTCACCATCCGGATCAATAACCGACCCGTTTTCATGAAAGGAGGGAACTGGGTCCCGGCCGACATGATCTACAGCAACGTAAGCCATGAAAAACTGGAAAAACTTACCGACCTGGCTTTAGATGCCAATTTCAATATGCTGCGCATTTGGGGCGGAGGACTTTTTGCGGGCAATGACCTGCTCCGTTTATGCGATGAAAAAGGACTGGTGGTATGGCACGATTTCCTGTTTGCATGCTCCAAATATCCGGGCGATGATGTCGGTTTTTATAACAATGTGGAAGCGGAAGTCACCTGGGCCGTCCGCGAATTTGCACACCATCCCTCCCTGATTGCCTGGTGTGGAAACAATGAACTTGAATGGGGCACCTGGGGCTGGGGATACAAAAACAGCGGGAAAGTGGTTCCCGATTACATCATTTACCACCACATGATGCCGGTCATCATGAAAGAAGAGGACCCCTACCGCTTTTACTGGCCAAGCTCCCCCTATTCGGAAGGCCATGAATTTCCCAACAGTCCCGTAACAGGCGACCAGCATCCCTGGGGCGTCACCCTCCAAAAAGACGGGACCAACTTATGGGCCTACCGCGATTATGTCGACCGCTTTCCCAATGAAGGAGGAGTCCTTGGAGCCAGCTCCCCTGCCACCATCCGGCAGTTCCTGCCTCCGGATGAACAGTTTGTCCGGTCCTTCTCCTGGGAACAGCACGATAACCTCATGAATTTCGTAACGGACAAGGAAGGAGTGACCTATCAGTTCGTCAACGACTGGCTGGGCAAGGATTATAAAAAAATGAGCTTTGACAACTATATCTTTGCCAGTGCACTGCTGCAGGCAGAAGGTTT
Source organism: Tangfeifania sp. (assembly GCA_018400515.1). The sequence goes on along the minus strand of JAGYMR010000007.1, from coordinate 9,584 downwards.
AAAAGAGTATATCAATAATTATCACCGGCGGATGTACAGCAGTTCAAGCGCCGTCTTCTGGATGTACAACGACTCCTGGCCCGTCACCCACGGATGGACCATTGTGGATTATTATCTGCGGAAAAAACTGGCCTATCATCCCGTCCGGCGGGTTTTTCAGCCAATTTCCGTCGTGGTGGCGGAAGAAGCGGGCAAAATCAACATCTACGGGATCAACGAACAACAATCCGCCTGGAAAGGAAACCTCCTGTACGGAGTGTTTAACACCAACGGAAACATCCCCTTTAACAAATCAGCGAATGTCACCCTCCCGCCAAATGCCTCTACCCTCATTGCTTCCTTCGACCGGGAAATTTTTGAGAAGGCGGGGTTCCAAAATCACGGGACCTTCGCTGCCCTGAAAAAGAATGAAAACCTGATTTCCCAGCACCGGCTGTTCCTGGCCAGATTTAAAGAACTGGAGCTGCAAAAACCGCAGATCTCCATTCAATACGAGGGCAATAAAGCCATTTTGACATCCCCTGTTTTTGTCTGGGGCGTTTGCCTCGACCTCAACGGGGAATCGGCTGTTTCTGATAACTGCTTCGACCTGCTGCCGGGAATTCCATATACGGTCAAAATCCCGGAGGATGAAAAGGCAAATGTCCAAATCACCGGTAATGATCTGATGATCCCTTAAAATAAATTTTTTATCAATGAAACGACGCATCTTTTTAAAAAATACCTCCTCCGCCATCATCGGCACAACCATGATACCGGGCTTGATGGCTTCTGAGAACGAGGTGGTCCCGGGACCAAAAAAGCTTCCGTCTTTGCTTTCCGATCTTTCGCTGACATCCTTTGAAAGGGACCGGGAAGAGACCCCCTGTCTGGTTAGCAACGGGAAGGGCAGTGCCTGGCTCTTTTCCCTCCGCAGGTTCCCCTGGCCCCGCCAGGAAGAACGCATCTCCTGTTTTCAGCTGGAAGGAAATAAATGGAAAGAAAAAGCCCCTGTAACCCCCGGGGATGGTTTTTATGAAACACCTTCGGCTGCCTGTCCGCCCGGTGGAAAACCTGCCGTCGCCTGGATTGAGATTGGAAATGATAACCAATGGAACGTTTATGCCTCCCGCTTAAAAACAGAAGGATTCAGCGCCCCGCAGAAAGTTAGCAGGGGGCCGGGAAAAGCGGCCAACCCGAAAATAACAGCCCCGGAAAAGGGAAAGATCCTGCTTGTTTGGGAAAACTACCATCAGGGGAAATTTTCGGTACACCTGAGCAAATACCGGAATAACCGGTGGAGCCCTCCCCAACGGATTACCCGGCCGGACGAATGTTGCCTGGATCCGGCAGTCGCCTGGGGAAAGGACGGAAAAATCTACCTGGTCTACGGCATCACCGATGGGGTTCACCAAAAAATATTGGTGGATTTTAAAGTCAACAACGCCCTGATGGGGGAAACAATCCCACGAGACCAATCTCCTACAATAAGCATCTTTGCCAAAGGCGCCCATCCCCTTGAAAAAATTGAACTGCTGCGAAACAGCCGGGTACTCAAAACATTTGAAGTCCCGGCGGGCGATGATGAATTCTCGGTCCAACTGACCGATAAAGAGGCTTTCACCAAAGAAAAAGACGTTCTCTATTATTATGTAAGGGTCACCCAAAAAAATGCCCAACTGGCCTGGTCGTCGCCGGTATGGTTTGAATTAAATGCGTAACCTGAATCTATGAATCGAATCCCGGCGGTCGGGTTATGAAACGCGCATGATGCTAACATCACAAAAGAGAATGAAAAAAAGTAATTTGGAAGGGCTCCAAAAAACGGGGTAAATGGAGAAGTCCCAATGAATAGATCCGTCGAAGAAAAAATGCGCTAAGAAAATCAGGGAATGAAGCGTTTAAAAATCACATCTGTTCGACGAACGGGAGGCATGAGGAGGGGGTGAAACCCCTTTGAAAAGAAAAATTATTAAATTCAAAAAAATAATTCGCGATGGTATAAAAAAATATTTAAATTTGTTTGGCATACCAGAACAGAACAGTAAGAAATCAAGACTGGTTTTTTACAAACAGGCATAAAGAACATTTTTACATAAACGGAGAATATCAGGGTCATATTGACTGACGGTAATGGATTTGAAAACCATTCCAAGGCTACAGGCATGAGCTCTATTCTGTTATCATCAAACAATAAAAAAATATAATCCTATGAAACGAGCATGTAAAATATATACACCCAGGGGAATGATTAAAATAGATGCGAGTTCCATATGATACCTTTGAAAATAAATAATTTTAATCATATGAAAAAAATAACTGATGTGTCAAAATCACTGATCTTAATGATCTTGCTTACGTTCCTTTCCGGATTAACCCCGGCCCGTGCTGCAGCTCCCGCGGCTGAGGGCAGTATTTCAGAATATAACCTGTCGTCCCTCGACTGGAAACTCTGGGGGTTTCAGCCCGAATTCTGGGGGATGGGGTTTAATTTTAACACCCTCACCGGGCCCAACGCAGAGGTCCGGAATATACCGGCCCCTGTGCCGGGATCGGTACAAAAAGCGCTGCTGGAGGCGGGGATCATCCCTGACTGGAACACCGGCAACAATTTCCTTGACATCGAATGGATTGAAAACCGGCACTGGATCTACGTTACCCGGTTGCCCGACGAGTGGATTGATCAGGAAAATGTGATCCGCCTGAACTGCCGGGGACTTGATGACAACGGAGTGGTCCTGGTGAATGGCGAGGAGGTGGGAAAATTCGACAATACCTTTATTCCCTGGCAATTTGAGATTACTCCTTTCCTGAAAGAGAGAGACAACACCCTGGCCATCCTCTTCAAGTGCCCGCCCTCTTACCTGGGGCAAATCGGGTATACTTCCAGAATCAAAGACTGGAAACCCCGGTTTTATTATGGGTGGGACTGGATTCCCCGGATTGTCCAGGTCGGAATCTGGGACGAAATTTTCCTTGAAAGTTACGCAAAGGAGAGCGCCCGGATCTTAGCATTTTCCGTTGATACAGAAACGGAGAAAGACCGGGACCAGGGAAATCTGCGTGTCGCTGCGGAAATGACTCCCGCTGCCTTTGAAGGAAAAGCAAGGATCCAGCTGATCAACGGGGAAGGGGCTTCGGTAATCGATGAAACCATCGCGTGTACGGCGTTAGGCGAGGGAAAAACATGGAAAAACCTGAAAATTAAACGCTGGTGGCCCAATGGTGCCGGCAACCAGCCATTGTATAACGTACGCTGTTCCCTGTATGACAAGAATGACAACCTGTGCCAGGTGGAGGAAAAAACGATCGGTTTTAAACATGTGGCGTGGCTTCCCAACAAAGGTGCTCCGCCGGAAGCGGACCCGTGGATATGTGCAGTAAACAACAAACCGGTATTCCTCCAGGGGGTCAACTGGACCCCCATCCGTCCCAATTTTGCCGACCTTACAGAGGCAGATTACCGGCAACTCATTAATACCTACCAGGAGCTTGGAATCAATGTTTTCCGTGTCTGGGGCGGTGGTTTCCCGGAAAAAGAGTGGTTTTACAATCTTTGTGATGAAACGGGGATCATGATTTACCAGGATTTTCCGCTCTCCTCTTCGGGCCTGGATAATTATCCTCCCGATACACCTGAGGAGATCTTCGCCATGTCAAAAATCGCCGAAAGCTATGTCAAACGCCTGCGGCATCATGCATCCCTCCTGCTGTGGTGCGGAGGCAATGAACTCTATGAACGGGACGATTCTGCTCCGGTAACTGACCAACACCCCATGATCCGGGGAATAAAAAACATTGTCGGGGCAAAAGACCCCACCAGGCGGTTTGTAGCGGCATCGCCGTCAGGACCGGGCATCATTGCCCGGCGCGAAAGTTTCGGAAAAGGAATTTTGTGGGATGTCCACGGCCCCTGGAAACTGCCCTTTACCCGGGACGACAGTACAATGACTGCTGTCCGGGAATTCTGGAACGCCGATGATGCCCTGATGCATTCGGAAGCAGGCGTTGCCGGAGCGATGTCTGCCGAAATGATCCATAAATACCGGGGCGAACTCCCCGCCCTTCCGGCAACCCGGAGCAACCCCCTGTGGAGGGAAGTCGAGTGGTGGATCGAATGGGATGATTTTAAAAGAGACCACGGGGGAAGGGAACCGGAATCCCTCGAAGCGTACGTGGCCTGGAGCCAGCAACGGCAGGCCGAAGGTCTTAGCATCGCCCTGGAAGCAAATAAATCACGCTTCCCCGCTTCGGGCGGATTCATTATCTGGATGGGGCATGACAGCTATCCCTGCCCGGTGAATACCTCCATCATCGATTTTGACGGGAACATAAAACCGGCCGCCCGGAGACTTAGCAAAATTTGGAAAAGAAATTACTGACCCGCCAATAGCCAGCTCCCGGAAAAGGAAGACAGCATACGTTCCCCCTTTTCCGGAGGTTGGAGGAACAGAAAAAAACAATTTTATAAACCGGTTGGGCCACTGGATGCCCTTCACGCGTCCCATGGCCCCTGAAAAAATGATTACTGCTTGGATGGATTTGAACCAAAACCCTTTAATTTTTTTACAAATGAAACGTACCGCCCTTTCAATAATTTCGATGGCCGCGGGCATCCTTTTGCTGATATCCTGCACTGAAAAAGTACCAACCGATCTCACCAAAACAAATTTTATTCCACAACCCGTTTCGGTTACCGCTACGGGAGAAACTTTTAAAATTTCGGACGAAACAGCAATCGCTTATCAGGAAGGAGTGGATGGACTGGAACAAACAGCCCGCTACCTTGCCGGGGAGATCAGGCAGATCTCCGGTTTCATGCCGGATGTAAAGGCAACCCGGCGTATGCCCCGGGAAGGGATCTCCCTTTCCGTTACCGGCAGTGAGCAGGATAGCGAACTGGGGGAAGAAGGATACATCCTTAACATTGGAAAAAAGGTGACGGGCATTAAAGCGAACAGCACGGCAGGGGTTTTTTACGGCATCCAGTCGCTGCTGCAGATCCTGCCGGTAATGGGAGCTCCGGGGGAACCCCTGAAAGTGGCGACAGGAGTCGTCCGTGATTTCCCGGAATATACTTATCGCGGAGCGATGCTCGATGTATCCCGCCATTTCTTTGGAGTGGCAGACGTTCAGCGTTTTATCGACTTTTTGGCAAGGTACAAAATGAACGTGCTTCACCTCCACCTGTCCGACGACCAGGGGTGGCGCATCGAAATTAAATCGTGGCCCCGGCTGGCCGAAGTGGGCGGCAGCACAGAAGTGGGCGGCGGTGAAGGGGGATACTATTCCCGCGAACAGTTCTCCGAAATCGTGGAATACGCGCAAAACAGGCACATCACCATCGTTCCTGAAATCGATATGCCGGGCCATACCAATGCCGCCCTTGCATCGTATGCCGAACTGAATTGTGATGGGAAAGCCACCGAATTGTATACCGGCACAAAAGTCGGCTTCAGTACTTTGTGTACCCGGAAAGAGATCACCTACCAATTTGTTGATGACGTGGTGGGTGAAATTGCTGCCCTGAATCCGGGTCCCTGGTTCCACATCGGGGGCGATGAATCGCATGTAACCGATAAAGAAGACTACATCTACTTTGTGAACAGGGTGCAGAAAATTGTGGAATCGCATGGAAAAAAAGTGATCGGATGGGACGAAATCGCCCATGCATCCCTCAAAAATAAAGCCTCCGTACAGTTCTGGTCCAATACCGGAAATACCATAAAAGGCATCGGGCAGGGTGCAAAAGTAATCATGTCTCCGGCCAATAAAGTCTATCTCGACATGAAATACGACTCCACAACACACCTCGGACTTAACTGGGCCGGATACATCGAGGCCGACACCGCTTATATATGGGACCCGGCAACCCTTGTTCCGGGGATCTCAAGAGAAAATATCCGGGGGATTGAAGCGCCTCTGTGGACCGAGACGATCACCAATATGGATGATCTGGAATATATGGTTTTCCCCCGCCTTCCCGGATATGCGGAAATCGGCTGGACCGCCCCGGAGATCCGCGACTGGAACGACTATAAAAAACGGATCGGTGCCCATGGCCCGCGCATGGAGGCGCGTAACATCGACTTCTATCGCTCCCCGGTCATCCCCTGGGAAAAAAATAAAGGGATATAAAACCCGTTAACATATTTCATTAATAAAATCATTAATCACAAAAAAAATGCAATCAAAAACAAAAAGAAGAAATTTTTTAAAAACCGTGGGAACCGCTGCGGTGGGAGCCGGTCTTTTTCCGACCATCGTAAAAGCTTCGGCCCTGGGCCGTGAAGGAAATGTCCCTCCCAGTGACAAAATTAATCTGATTCTCATTGGCTGCGGAGGAATGGGGCGTGCTAATCTGGGCCCGCTCATCGGATTTGATGATGTTCATGCCACTGCTGTCTGCGATGTGGACGATAATCAAGCGGCTGCAGCAAAAAAAATGATCGATGAGAAATACGGGAACAGCGATTGCCGTGTTTATAAGGATTTCAGGGAGATCCTTGAAAAAGAGAAAACCGATACCGCCATTCTGGCGTTGCCTGACCACTGGCATGCAGTAGTTGCCACAGCCACGGCGGACAAAAAAATTGACATCTACGGGGAAAAACCGCTGGCCCGATCCATTGCTGAAGGCAGGGCGATTGTAAATGCAGCTCAGAGAAATAACATCGTCTGGCAAATGGGAAGCTGGCAACGGTCGGTTCCCCATTTCCACAAAGCGGCTGAACTGGTCCGGAACGGCCGGATCGGGAAAGTGGATGAAGTCGAAGTAGGACTGCCCGATGGGGGGCACTACATCGGAAATCCTCCCGTTAAACCGGTTCCTGAAGGTGTGGACTGGGATATGTGGCTGGGACCTGCCCCCAAAGTACCTTTCAGGGGTGTTCTCCATTTCCACTGGCGATGGATCATGGATTATTCGGGCGGACAGCTCACCGACTGGGCCGGCCACCACATCGACATCGCCCACTGGGGACTGGGATTTGACGATATTGGCCCCGTTACCATCGAAGGAACAGGAAGGCCCAATAATGACGGAATCTACAACGTACCCGCAGAATACGACTTTACCTGCACCTATGCCAACGGGCTGAAGATGCGTGTTGCCAATGCTGCCAAACTGAAACATGGCATGGGAACCCTCTGGAAAGGAACCGACGGATGGATCCATGTGGACCGCAGAGGTCTTAATGCTTCCAATGAAGATATTCTGAAAGAGCAACCCGGGAAAATGGAGATTTCGATCTACAAAAGCACCGACCACCGGCGGAATTTTATCGATTGTGTCAAGTCACGGGAAAAAACCGTTACTCCCGTGGAAACCGGCCACAATTCAATCACAGTGGGATTGCTCGGAGAAATTGCCATCATCACCGGTCAAAAACTGCACTGGGACCCGGTATCCGAACAATTCACGGATAACAACATTTATGCGACGCGACTTTTGCAAAGACCTTACCGGGCGCCCTGGAAACTCAAACAATAAATCAATTTTTTCACTAAATAAAAAAACACGTTATGCGAAAAATACAAACGGGAACTGTCCTGATAATCCTTGCTCTGGCAATGGCTTTCTTCTCCTGTTCACGCCAACCCAGCCTGAAAGCGCTGATCGTTACCGGTCAGAACAACCATAACTGGCAAAAGAGCAGCCGTTATCTGGAGGATATCCTTGAAAAATCAGCCATCTTCACCACCGAAACAAGAATCTCCCCCAAAACGGGAGAGGAGATGTCGGGATTTATCGTCGATTTTACACCTTATGATGTTGTTGTTCTGGACTACAATGGCGATGAATGGCCCGAAGAGACAAAAAATAATTTTGAAGCGTACGTCAAAAACGGCGGGGGCGTCGTCATCTATCATGCTGCCGACAATGCTTTCCCCGGCTGGACGGCTTTCAATGAAATGATCGGCCTCGGCGGCTGGGGGGATCGCGATGAAAATGCCGGCCCCTATGTGTACATCGAAGAGGGCGAAGTGGTCCGTGACGATTCCCCCGGAGGCGGCGGAACCCATGGGGCTCAGCGGGAATTTGTGGTCGAGGCCTTTCAGCCGGAGCACCCGGTTATGAAAGGACTGGCCCCAAAATGGCTGCACACAAAAGATGAACTTTACGCCAAACTCCGGGGACCGGCTGAAAACATGGAAATCCTGGCTTTTGCCCGCTCCAACGTTAGCAACCGGAATGAACCGGTACTGATGACCATCACGTACGGAAAAGGACGTATCTTTCACACTGTCCTGGGACACGCCGGCAACGGCAACTTTTTCCCGGCCATGGAGTGCGCGGGTTTTATTATCACCACCCAACGGGGTGCTGAATGGGCAGCGACCGGAAAGGTGTCGCAGGAGCTGCCCGCCCATTTCCCCACCGAAAACCAAACCCTCCGGTGGCCGTTCTTCGAAGATATCCATGGGGATTTGGCCCCCATTATTGAAAGAATGCAGGAGTATGAAACAGGAAAATCCTACGAGGGCTTTAATATCCTGAAAAAACTCATTAATGAAAACATCGGTAATCAGCAAAAACTCGATGATTACCACGCCGTGATCAAAGAAATGCTGACATCGAACAAAAGCTCAGTGGAATGCAAAAAGATCCTGTGCAAAGAGTTCTCCTGGGTTGCCAACGATTCCTACAAAACAATTTACGAAGGACTGAAAAAAGATCCGGAACTGAAAGACGAAGCACAGTATGCGCTCGACCGGATGAACCCACGGGAATGAATGATTCCCCGGGAGTACCGTTCGTTATTCATACCCATAAGGCCGGAGCGGATCTTAAATCCGTTCCGGCAATACAGCTTCTTTCAATCCAAAAACTTTTTATAGTGGTCCGCCTTTTCTTTGTCACCAAAACGGGCGTAGATGGTGGCCAGGTAACTGGCATACCTTTCCCTTTTCGAGGGCTTTAATTCCCACAATTTTTCAAAAAACCCGAGGGCCTTTTTATAATCCCGGGTGCTTTTTTCAAGCTCTTTTAACAAAATCCGGTACTGCCGGGTTGTTTTGTTGTTTTCATAAGCCTCCATCTCCCGTTTGTACCGATTTTCACCCTGCCAGAAATATTTTTTGGCATTCCATTCAAGGGCAGCTGGATGCCGGGGATTCAGGTCCAGGAGTTCGTGACTCAAAGAGTCACAAACGGACTCATTCTCCTGTTCCTGGTGGAGGAAAAAGTACTTTTCAAGCAGGGACTCCTTTCCCTTCTCCTCCGGGGGCAAATGCGTCCATACTTCAAAGGCTTTTTCCTCCATTTCAATCTCATAATAGATCTCAAAAAGCCGTTTTGTTACCCGGGCATCTGCCGCTCCGCCATGTGAATAGAGGTATTCCAGTGCGGTTAACTCTTTGGAAAGGTTGTCTTTTTTCCTGAAAATTTCTGAAAGCACCTGATACATCTCCCTACTGCCGTATTCCCTGTATCGGGCCTGGTCATACCAACGGACGGCCAAATCAGCCTTTCCTGCCTGGTAAGCCGTTTTCGCAGCCCGGGCAAAAACAGCTCCTTTTACCTCCGTTTCTGCCTCCGCCTGTTCATCGAAATAGGTTTGCCACGCTTTCACGGCCCCCGCATAATCCCCGGCTTCAGCGGC
>JAGYMR010000069.1 GCA_018400515.1 Tangfeifania sp. | reverse complement strand
ATGACCTGCCCCTGGCGGCCGCGGTTCTGGCGGCATCGAATCAGATCAGCCCGGAAAAGCTGGGCCGGTATGTGCTGATGGGCGAACTTTCGCTGGATGGGACACTTCATCCCATTACAGGCATCCTTCCTATTGCCATCAAGGCAAGGGAGGAGGGGTTCGATGGGGTTATTCTCCCGAAACAAAATGCCCGGGAAGCAGCCGTGGTTGATAAACTGAAGGTGTACGGAGCTGAAAATATCAGCGAAGTGATTGGTTTCCTGAACGGCGAAGACAACCTCGGGCAAACCATCGTGGATACCCGTGCCGAGTTTTATTCTCAAATGAATAATAATCCGCTTGATTTTAATGATGTCAAAGGGCAGGAAAATGTGAAGCGTGCCCTGGAGATTGCTGCTGCCGGCGGTCATAACATCCTGTTGATCGGACCTCCCGGTTCGGGAAAAACCATGCTGGCAAAGCGGATTCCGACCATATTGCCTCCCCTTACTTTAAAGGAGGCCCTGGAAACAACCAAAATCCATTCGGTCGCAGGGAAAATGGGGAAAAATACTTCGCTGATGACCCGGCGGCCCTTCCGGGCGCCCCATCATACCATTAGTGATGTGGCCCTAGTTGGGGGCGGAAGGTATCCCCTACCCGGAGAAATTTCACTGGCAAATAACGGGGTGCTTTTCCTCGATGAACTTCCAGAATTCAAACGATCGGTGCTGGATGTGATGCGTCAGCCGCTGGAAGACCGGGTTATCTCTATTTCAAGGGCGAAATTTTCAGTGGCCTATCCCAGTACTTTTATGTTGATTGCTTCCATGAACCCCTGCCCTTGTGGTTATTATAACCATCCCTCCAAAGAGTGTGTTTGCGCCCCGGGAGAGGTGCAGAAATACCTGAATAAGATCTCCGGGCCCCTGCTCGATCGCATCGACATCCACCTGGAAGTGGTGCCGGTACCCTTTAAAAAATTATCTGAAGTACACCCTTCGGAAAATAGTAAAACCGTTCGGGAAAGGGTTATAAAAGCACGGAAAATTCAGGAAAAGCGCTTTTCTTCTTTTAAAGAAATCTATTCTAATGCCCAGATGAATTCAAAATTAATCCGGGAATTTGTTAAGCTGGATATGGCCGGCAATGAATTGATAAAAAATGCGATGGATAAACTGGGGTTGTCAGCCCGTGCCTATGATCGCATTCTGAAGGTGGCCCGCACCATTGCCGATTTGGAAGGGGATGAAAATATCCGGGCGCATCACCTTTCTGAAGCCATTCATTACCGAAGCCTCGACAGGGACAGCTGGGGGCGGTGACCCGGATGACGCGAGGCGGAAGAATCAATTTTTATTCCGTTTCGCCCCAGCCAACGGCCATCCAAACTGTTCCGGGAAAATGGAAGGGTTATTATTTTTCGGAATCTTTTTTGGAATAAATCCCCGCGCCGCGGACGGTGGCTCCCAGAACAATACCCGCGCTTACCACCACAATGTTTTTTACAATGTATTGCCCCTCAAGGGTAAAAGAAAAAGGGACGACATGGAATACCTCCGATGGAAAAAGAAATAGCGGGGTAAAGGTTCCAATCATCTGAAGGTAAAGCAACAGAAGGGTTTCGCGCAGAAAAATATTCAGCAGCAGACCAATCCCAATCAAAACTTCCCAGGCGGCAAGCCCGTATAAAATGATCTTTTCGGGCAATACCCCGAAAGTCAGCACTTCGATGGTCCTGACGGCCAATCCTTCCGCAGGGCTCATTCCTTCAAAAAATTTCAGTATGCCGAACCAGAAAAATACGATACCTATGCTGATGCGTAACAAAAACAGCCCGTTTTTGGCCATCCATTTTGTTATAGCAATGTCTGCTTTTTGGAAAGTCTGTCCTCTTAAATTCATTAGAATAAATTATTATTAAACATTTGTAATTCAATCAAATATAAATTAATGGCATCTTTAGTTTACAAGGCCCATGGAACTCGCTAAATAAACATTCCCCTGTGGGTGAAATTTTTTCTCATGGCTCATTTCTTTTTGTTAAGTTTATATGCGTTAAAAAGTAAACAAAAAATGTTTGTACATGGTTTGACCGCGGGCGTTATTTTTTGAATTCACCCGGGGTTAAATTTTTTTTTGGAGGAAGCATCCGGTGGGAGTGCATCAGGTTGTGAGCAGCGGATGATAAAAATTTTTTGCCAAAATGTCTGTGGAGGAGTGTTTTTTGAAAGGTACGGGGGGCATCATTTTTATGAAAATCCGGAAAAGGGGATGCTGGGGAATGAGAAAAGGGAGAAAATTACTGGATCTACCGGGCAGAGAAGCAGGAGTATTTTGTGAAAAAGGCGATCAAACAAAGGACTATTTTCGTTCCAGGTTCAGGTAAGAATAATGGAATTTGTTCTTTTCGTCATAGAAATCTTCCCGGACCGTTTCTTCCCATTGGGAAAAATCAATTTCCGGGAAAAAGACATCAGCTTCAAAGGGTTGGTGTACCATTGTAAGATAGAGTTTCCCGGCCAGTGGGAAAAACTGCCGGTAAACCATTCCTCCGCCAATCACGAAAGCTTCAGATTCGTTTTTTACTTTTTTCAGTGCTTCTTCCACGGAATGAACCACTTCACATCCCGGGAAGAAATCATCCTTTCTATCTGAAATAACAATGTGCCGCCGGTTGGGTAAGGGCCATGAAGGCAGCGAAAGCAATGTGTTTCTTCCCATCAGGAGGCTGTGGCCGGTGGTGATTTTTTTGAAACGTTTCAGGTCGTTGGGCAGGTGAAACAGCAGGGCGTTGTTTTTGCCAATGGCAAAGTTCTCGGCGATCGCCACAATGATGGAAATGTTCTTTTGGACCATGATTTATCGGTTATACGGCGACTTTTCCTTTTATATGGGGATGTGCCTGGTAGTTGTTCAGTTGAAAGTCTTCAAAGGAAAAACCGGAAATATTTTTGATCTCCGGGTTGATCTGCATGGTTGGCAGGGGATAAGGCTTCCGTTTCAGTTGAAGTTTCACCTGGCGGATGTGATTGGAATAGATATGTGCATCGCCAAAGGTGTGGACAAATTCACCGGGCTTCAGTCCGGTAACCTGCGCAACCATCATCGTGAGCAGGGAGTAAGAGGCAATGTTGAAGGGGACCCCCAGGAATGCATCGGCGCTTCGCTGGTATAGCTGGCAGGATAATTTTCCGTTTGCTACATAAAACTGGAAGAGGATATGGCATGGGGGCAGGTTCATTTTTTCCAGTTCCCCCACGTTCCATGCGCTGACGATGTGCCGCCGTGAATCGGGATCCGTTTTGATCCCCTCGATGACATTGCTGATCTGGTCGGTGGGCTTCCCATCAGGTGACGGCCAGCTCCGCCATTGGTATCCGTAAATGGGGCCGAGGTCCCCGTTTTCATTGGCCCACTCATTCCAGATCCGGACTCCATGTTCCTGCAGGTACCTGACATTGGTGTCGCCCGCCAGAAACCAAAGCAGTTCATGGATGATTGAACGGAGGTGCAGTTTCTTGGTGGTCACCAGGGGAAACCCCTCCTCCAGGTCAAACCGCATCTGGTGTCCGAAAATACTCAGGGTTCCTGTGCCGGTGCGGTCCGTTTTGTTAATCCCGTTATCCAGGATCGTTTGCAGCAGGTTTAAATATTGTTTCATGTTTGCTCCTTGTTTACCCGGAACCGGAACAAGACCCGAAGGAAAGTCCTGCTCAGTTCACTGCAAAAGTACACAATCGAAATTTCAAAATTGAAAAAACCTCAGGTGTTTCTTATAAATAATTTTTTAGGGAACATATGGAACTCCCATGAAAAATACGATCATGCTCCTGTGTGAACATGTTATTCATGCTCGTTTCATGAAAATATTCACAATGAGTTTTTAACCGGTGACCGAAGCGGTCAAAGCTGGTTTTCTGCTTTTTCGAACGGTAAATGAAATGCTTCGGCCACCCCCTGGCAAACCACTTTCCCATGGACCACATTGAGGCCTTTGAGCAACGGGCGGCTGTCGTTGCAAGCTTTTTTCCATCCCTTTTCAGCGATTTGCAGGGCATAGGGAAGTGTGGAATTTGTCAGGGCGATGGTTGATGTACGGGGCACTGCTCCGGGCATATTGGCCACGCAGTAATGGATGACATCATCGATGGTGAATGTTGGGTCGGCATGGGTGGTTGGCGTGGTGGTTTCAAAGCAGCCTCCCTGATCCACAGCTACGTCAACCAAAACCGTACCTGGCCGCATTGTTTTGAGCATGTCACGGGTCACAAGCCGGGGTGCCCGGGCTCCGGCAATCAGTACCCCCCCGATGATCAGGTCGTGGTTTTGCACCATTTCACGGATGTTGTAGTCATTGCTCATCATGGTCTTTACGTTGGCCGGCATAATGTCATCAAGGTAGCGCAGGCGCTGCAGGTTGATGTCCATGATGGTTACATCGGCTCCCAGGCCAGCTGCCATCTTTGCAGCTTCGGTCCCGACTATTCCGCCGCCAAGGATCAGCACCTTTGCCGGTGGAACACCCGGAACTCCCCCCAAAAGAACACCGTATCCGCCGAACGTTTTTTCGAGGTATTTGGCGCCTTCCTGAACCGACATGCGGCCCGCCACTTCGCTCATGGGAACAAGGAGGGGGAGGGAGCGATCATCCAGTTCCACCGTTTCGTATGCAAGGCATACCGAACCATTTTCAATCATTGCTTTTGTCAGCCGTTCCGAGGAGGCAAAGTGAAAATAGGTGTAGATGATTTGCCCTTTTTTTATCAGCCGGTATTCGGGTTCTACCGGCTCCTTTACTTTCATGATCATCTCTGCAATTCGATACACTTCTTCGATGGAGGGCAGCAGGACTGCCCCGGCAGCAAGATAATCCTCATCATTGAACCCGCTTCCGCTTCCCGCGGCTGTCTGAATATACACTTCATGGCCCCGTTTAACCAATTCTGCTGCCCCCGCGGGGGTTAAGGCTACACGGTTCTCATTATTTTTGATCTCCTGTGGTACTCCGATAATCATTTTTACAATCTTATTATTTCTTCAAAAATAGGCAGCAGAAAATTTTCAAAATATGATAAATCTTAAGAATTGAGAAAGGATTACCGGATCCACCCTTTTTTTTCACAACTGAAAATTTTTAATATCTATTGTTTTCAAATTGATACTTGTATCTTTGCATTTTTTAAATTATAATTTTCAACATGCCAACAGTTTCAAAGAGAGGACTGGCCATGCCTGATTCACCGATCAGGAAACTAGCACCGCTGGCCGAGGAAGCAAAAAAGCGGGGAACCAAGGTGTATCATTTAAATATCGGGCAGCCCGATTTGCCTACCCCGCCGGAGGCGCTCAGGGCCATAAGAAATATTGACCGGAAGATTCTGGAATATACCCCCAGTGAGGGGATTCTTTCATTTCGCGAGAAATTGGCAACCTATTACCATAAATACAGGATTGACGTCGGGGTAGATGATATTATTGTCACTTCAGGGGGCAGCGAGGCGGTTACCTTTGCTTTTATGAGCTGCCTTGATCCCGGCGATGAGATCATTGTTCCGGAACCTGCGTATGCCAACTACGAAGCTTTTGCCATTGTTGCCGGGGCGGTTATTAAATCGATTGCTGCCGATATAGAGGAGGGGTTTGCCTTGCCTCCCGTGGAGGAGTTCGAAAAACTGATCACGCCCAAAACCAAGGGCATTATGATCTGTAATCCCAATAATCCCACCGGGTATCTGTATACCCAGGAGGAGATGAATAAAATACGCGACCTGGTAAAGAAATACGATCTGTACCTTTTTTCGGATGAGGTTTACCGGGAATTTTGCTACACCGGATCGCCCTACATCTCGGCTTTTCACCTGAAAGGGATCGAGCAAAATGTGGTTTTGGTCGATTCCGTTTCCAAACGTTACAGCGAATGCGGGCTGCGCATTGGGGCGCTGATCACCAAAAACCAACAGGTAAAGCGCAATGTGCTTAAATTTTGTCAGGCCCGCCTGAGTCCGCCCCTTATCGGGCAGATTGCTGCAGAAGCTTCGCTCGACGCCGATCCTGAATACATGCTGAACAATTACAATGAATACGTGAACCGGCGGAAGTTTCTGATCGACGGCCTGAACCGCATCGAAGGGGTTTATTCTCCCATCCCCATGGGAGCGTTTTATACGGTTGCCCGCCTGCCGGTGGATGATGCCGAAAAATTTTGTGCCTGGCTGCTCTCCGATTTTGAATACAAAAAGCAGACCGTGTACCTGGCTCCTGCTTCAGGGTTTTATACCCTTCCCGGTAAGGGAAAAAATGAAGTGCGGATTGCCTATGTGCTCAAGCGGGAAGACCTGGCGGTCTGCCTGAAAATACTGAAAGAGGCATTGAAGGTGTATCCCGGAAGTAAAGTAAAAAAAAAGGTAGCCAGCAGAGAGGTTCCTGATTGATCTCTTTCCGGGAGAACAAAAAAAAACCATTCCTCTTCCGGGGAATGGTTTTTTTCATTTTAAAAAAAGTGGCTATGTTAAATGCCTGATCCGTTCCATTGCTTCGATGGTGTTGGAACGTTCAGCAAATGCGGAAAAACGGAAATAGCCTTCTCCTGCCGGGCCAAATCCGGATCCGGGCGTTCCTACAACATAGGCCTCATTGAGCACTTTGTCGAAGAAGTCCCATGAACTCATCCCGTCTTTGGTTTTTACCCAGATGTAGGGAGCATTTACGCCGCCAAAAACTTCGTATCCGGCCGACTGCAGGCTTTCTTTCATGATTCGGGCATTTTCCAGGTAATAGGCAATGACTTCCGCAACCTCTTTTTTCCCTTCTTCAGAAAAGACAGCCGCCGCCGCTTTCTGCACCGGATAGGAAACACCATTGAATTTGGTTGATTGCCGGCGGTTCCAGAGCGGTTTTACCGGGTGGGCTTTTCCGGCTTTGTCATAAGCAACCAGTTCGTCGGGAATGACGGTGTAGGCACACCGGGTTCCGGTAAAACCGGCTGTTTTTGAAAAACTGCGGAATTCGATGGCTACCTTCCTGGCGCCTTCGATTTCATATATGGAATGGGGTATACCGGGTTCGGTAATGAAGGCTTCATAAGCAGCATCATAAAGAATAATGCTGTTGTTTTCGGCGGCATAATTAACCCATTTTTGAAGTTCTTCTTTTGATGCGACCGTACCCATGGGGTTGTTGGGATAACAGAGAAAAATCAGGTCGGGAGCTTCTGTGGGCAGATCGGGAATAAAGTCGTTCTCCCGGGTGCACGGCATGTAAATGATTCCTTCGTAATGGCCATTGGGCTGACAGGCACCGGTTTTTCCCGACATTACCGTGGTATCGGCATAGACAGGATAGACCGGATCGCAGATGGCAATCTTATTGTCGTGGCCGAAAATTTCCTGGATGTTCCCTGTGTCGCACTTTGAGCCGTCGGAGATAAAGATGTCGTCCGCCGGAATATCGACCCCGCGGTCCTGATAGGCGTTTTTTGAAATGGCTTCGCGCAGGAACGCATATCCCTGCTCCGGACCATACCCCTTGAAGGTCGCTGCTTTACCCATCGCTTCAACACCCTCATGAAAGGCTTTTACCACCGATGGCACCAGCGGTTGGGTTACATCGCCAATGCCCATTTTTATCACTTCTTTATCCGGGTTTGCTTCGATAAATTCGCTTACCCTTCTCCCTATTTCCGGGAAGAGATACCCCGCCTGAAGCTTCAGGTAATTTTCGTTAATGAGTGCCATAAATGTTTAATTTATTTTTTTTATTCTTCTTTTGCTATTGATGAACTCCTGCAAAGGTAAAAATAAAATTTGCAGCGGTGAATTTATCTCCTGAACAAGAAACAGAATCGGTGATGTTTAATACTTTTGTAAAAAAAGCAATCGATGGATAACTTTTTTGTAAAATCGCACGGACTGGGAAACGATTACATTGTTCTGAGTCAGAAGGAACTTGGATTTGAGCTTACCGAAAAGGCCGTCCGGAAAATTTGTGATGTCCATTACGGCATCGGTTCCGACGGGATTTTGTTAAAAGTCCCGAGTGTGAAAGCAGACTATGGATTGCGTATTCTGAATCCTGATGGCTCCGAAGCAGAGAAAAGCGGGAACGGGCTTCGGATTTTTGCCAAATACCTTTATGATTACAGGGTGGCCCAGTCGAAGCGCTTCACCATTGAGACCATGGGTGGTCTGGTTCAGGCGGAGATCATTGAAACACAGAATGGGAAAGCCCGCTCGGTAAAAGTGGATATGGGGAAAGCCATTTTCACTTCCACGGCGATCCCGGTGAACTGTTCCAGGGAGGAGTGTATGGACGAAACTCTTCACCTCGAATACAGAGATTATCTGATCAATTGTGTCAGTGTAGGAAATCCGCATTGCATTATTATAAAAAACGGGGACCTGGATGAAGACGAGGTCAGAACCTTTGGGCCTCAAATTGAAACGAATTCCTTTTTCCCCAATCGCATCAATGTTCAGTTTGCCAGGGTCATTGCCCCCGGTGAAGTGGAAATTATGATCTGGGAACGCGGCGCGGGATGGACACTGGCCTCGGGAAGTTCCTCCTGTGCCGTGGCAGCTGTGATGGTGAAAAAAGGGCTGACCCGGCGGGAACTGTCGGTAAAAATGCCGGGAGGATGCCTTCAAATAGAGATTGATGATTCCTGGAACATCCGGATGACCGGAGCAGTCCGGGAAATTGCCAGCGGACGGCTGAGCAGGGAGTTACTGGATGGATTTGAATGACCCGGACCGGGCAGACAACTGCCATTCTCGGTAACTTTATTAACTCTCCGCTAACATTTTTTGTTTCTACCGCCTAAATCGTTGATTTCTCCGGTAAATGTTAATTTTGCAGTATAAAAGCGAGATATTTATGGCTGAAAAGAGATTCCCTTTACCAAAAGAAGCACTTGAAAAAATTATTGAAAAGCATCCGACGCCTTTTCATATTTACGATGAAAAGGCCATCCGGGAGAATGCACGACGGTTTAAGAAGGCATTTGAATGGAATGACGGATTTAAGGAATATTTTGCTATTAAAGCGGCACCAAATCCTTTTCTGATGAAAATTTTGAGGGAGGAGGATTTTGGAATCGACTGCAGCTCGGAGGCTGAACTGGAACTGGCGAAGCGGGTCGGGATGAGCGGGGAGGAGATAATGTTTACCTCCAATGATACGCCGGCGGAAGAATTCCGGAAGGCCAAAGAGATGGGAGCCATTATTAACCTGGATGACATCTCTCATATTGATTTTCTGGAGGAACAGGTAGGCATTCCCGAAACAATTTGCATGCGGTACAATCCCGGCGATTTGAAAGAGGGGAATCTAATCATAGGACACCCCGAAGAGGCCAAATACGGATTTACGCATGAACAGATCATTGAAGGTTACCGGATTTTAAAGAGCAAGGGGGTGAAACAGTTTGGTGTTCATACCATGGTGGCCTCCAATGAACTGGATCCCGATTATTTCATTGAAACGGCCGAGTTGCTTTTTAATCTGATTGCCGAAGCAGCCGCAAAAGCGGGTGTCCGCATTTCTTTCGCCAACCTGGGCGGAGGCATCGGTATTCCCTATAAACCCGGCCAGAAAGCCGTGGATATGGAATATGTCAGTGCCGGGATAAAAAAAGCATATGAGGAGAAGATCGTAGCCAATAACCTGGCCCCCCTGAAATTGTATTTTGAATCGGGCAGGGCCATTACCGGACCTTACGGTTATCTGGTTTCAAGGGTGCTTCATATAAAAAAAACCTACAAACAGTTTGCAGGACTCGATGCCAGCATGGTTAACCTGATGCGCCCGGGAATGTATGGTGCCTACCATCACATTACCGTTCCGGGAAAAACGGATGAACCCCACGATCAAAAATACGATGTGACCGGCTCGCTCTGCGAAAATAACGACAAATTTGCGGTCAACCGGATGCTTCCCCGGCTCGAACCCGGCGATCTGGTTGTAATTCATGATGCCGGGGCCCACGGTCATGCCATGGGGTTTAATTATAACGGGAAACTGAAATCGGCCGAACTGTTGTTGCGTGAAAACGGCGAGGTGGTTCAGATCCGGAGACCCCAAACCATCGAAGACTATTTCTCAACGCTCGATTTTAACAACCTGGAGAATTTTACGGTTTAACCCCGGAAAAGGCTTTTTTCCTGTCGCTGGTGAATGAACCCGCCCTTTTTTGTATTTTTGCTTTATGCAAAGAGTGATCGGCTTCGATGCCAAGAGGGCTTTTCTGAACGCATCCGGTCTGGGCAATTACAGCAGGAATACTTTGAATGCGTTACATGAATTTTTCCCGGAAAATGTGTATACCCTTTTTACACCGACGGGAAAAACCGCCTTGTTTGATCCCTATGACCGGTTCAGGGTGATCCTTCCCCCCAATCATTTACTGAAATTGTTAAAACCGCTTTGGCGAAGTTTTTTCCTTTCGGGGAGCCTGAAAAAACAGGGGATTGAGCTTTTTCACGGGTTGAGCAATGAATTGCCCCGGGGGATCTGTAAAACCGGCATCCCTTCCGTGGTAACCATCCACGACCTGATTTTTATGCGTTTCCCTGAATTTTATAAGCCGGTCGACCGGCATATTTATTTCCGGAAGATAAAATATGCCTGCCATGCAGCCGACTACATTATTGCCATTAGCCACCAGACCAAAAAAGATATTGAAGCTTTTTTCCCCGTTCCTCCGGAAAAAACAAGGATCATTTATCAACCGGTTTCACCCGTGTTTTATGAACAGGAGGATGTTCGTTCCTTTTTTTTAAAAAATGCGGTTCCTGATAATTATATTTTGGCTGTGGGAACCCTTGAGCCACGAAAAAACCAATTGGGACTGCTGAAAGCATTAAAGGCCGCTAACATTGACTTGCCGGTGGTTTTCGTAGGGAATTCCACCTCTTACCTTTTAAAGATGAAGAAGTATATCGCGGACAATAAGCTGAAAAATTCCGTTTTCTTTTTCTCCGGGTTGCTTGAAGCGGAACTGGCCGGGCTTTACCGGCATGCAGCGTTATCGGTATATGTGTCATTTTTTGAAGGTTTTGGCCTGCCGGTTATCGAGGCCATGGCTGCCGGATGTCCGGTGGTCACCTCCTCCGCCTCCTGCCTTCCTGAAACAGCCGGGAATGCAGCTTTGCTGTGTGATCCCGGGGATGAGGAGGCGATCGGTGATAAGATCAATGCCCTCCTGAATGATGCAACTCTTAGGGAACAGCTCATTCAACGGGGGCATGAACGGGCTGGAATGTTCCATCCCGGAGCTTATGCAAAAAAACTGACCGCTGTGTATACGGAAATTTTGGATAAAAAGCGGTGAAGAGCGGCCCGGGAGGAAGGGCATTGGCTCAGAACACATAACCGATATAATTAATGTTATAATGCTGAAAGAACAAGACAAAAAATAAATTATTTTCTCATGAAGGAGGACCTGAAAAAAGCTG
>JAGYMR010000068.1 GCA_018400515.1 Tangfeifania sp. | reverse complement strand
TATTATAAAAATTATCTGTTTTCTAAGGTATCGTATGGAACTCACATGCATTTAAACCATCACCTTGGATGTAAATACTTTACATGCTCGTTTCATCGTTCCACCGTTGATTCAATTTTTTTCTAATATACAAAAAAGTACTTTTTACTCCATTAAAAGAAGGGGTGTTTTTTTGCAAATTCCCCCTGAAGGGGCCCGCTGCGGTTCCGGAACCCCTGAAAAAAAGGATCATTATTTCATCTCCCGGCGCCTGATTCCGGCTGCCCGCAAAAAAAACCTTTCCCGGAAAGGATCAAAGCCATTTCCGGAAGCAGGGACCGGAATAATGCAGGAGACTGTTTTCCCGCGGTTCCCCGGATCCGTAATGCGGAACGGGCTGAACGTTTCAACGGACGGTTGTCCTCCTGCCTGATAGGAAGGCGGTTTTACCCGGAAAAATCGCCTCCGCAGAACGTTAACGTTTTAATGCTGCTTTTGTAAATATATAGTCGGGAATTTCCTGATTAAATTGTACGCGGGTGGTTTTGAATTCGGTGCCATCCCCCTGCTTAAGCATGTCCTTGTAAATGATGGTGGTTGGGAACCACCGTCCCTGAATTTTTTTGACATCCTGCATATCTGCCCGTTTTAACAACCTCCCGCTTTTCGCGAAAAGTTCCTCCTTTAAAGGAACAAAGCGTCCTTTATCAATCCAAACCTTCCGGGAGGCATAGGCCACATCCTCCACCCTGGCAGTCAGCCGGAGGACCCAGACGGGCCGGTTATCGAGGGTATCGCTGCCGGTCACCGAAGCATTGTAGACCTCTGAAAGCTTCCGGTCATCCATCATATCTTCATAGGAAAGGTCGGACCCCATAACGGATTGCCGCAACATATGCCCGGAAATCTGAATGGTGCGGTCGGTTGACGGGGAATAGATCCATAGCTGATCCTCCAGTTTCAGCATCTTAGTTCCCTCTTCGCGGGGGGGAGACAAATATTCCGTAAATGATTTTTTATCTCCGACGGAATAGGTAACGGAGGTGAGCGTCCGGCTGGATCGTTTGCCATGAATGGTCATGGAGGATTCAAAAATCCTGTTTTCAGAGGACATGTTTTGGTCCACCCGCTCCAGAATTTCACCGGCATCCGGCTGACCGCCTGCCCATCCTGTAACCAATAAAAATAAACTCATTAACAATAATTCCTTCATATCGATCTTTTATTATCAGATGTCACATCTCTTTTTTCCATATTTGCCCGCTGCAGGCAGCAACCGGAACCGCCGGGGGAAGGAGCAACCTCCGAATCAGCTACACATCCAGTTCCTTGAAAAGCCGGGCCGTTTTTCGTTTGTAGATACCAATGCCCGAAAGGGCCGTTCCAATAAAAGTAGATACAAGTCCCGGAAAAAACCCGATATAAAAATCCACCGGTGTGATGTGTGCCCTTATTTTGGCAGGCATCATCACCGAGGCTCCTTTCATCATGGAGCTGATATCAATGCCGTATCTCTGAATCAGCCAGGCAAAAAACAGACCAAGCATGGTGCCGGCAACGGAGCCAATGATCCCGATCATAACAGCCTCTGCAAGCATGGAAAGATAAACATGATCTTTCTCTTCCCCGATGGCCAGCCGCAGGCCGATCTCCCCATAACGGCGCAATCCCCCGAGAAGGCCTGCATTCCACAGGACCAGCGACATGGCCAGCATAAAGATAAGGGTTACAATCAGCGACATGCTTTTCGAAAAATCAACATAAAACGCCATATTGTCCTGGTCCCGCAGGGAAACCATCAAAGGGGAAAATTCATTTTGCGGGTTGGTGTACTCGGCATTGAAGCGTTCAACCACTTTTTCAGCCTGTTCCTGGTTGTAATAACCTGTATTGAAAAAGCCGGTGATTTCGCCCGTGGCATCCTGCATATCCAGGGCTTTCCGGACATCCTCCATATCGGCGATCAGGGATCCGCGGTCAAGCATGGTCGAACCAAAACGGACGGTTCCTGCCACCCGGTAGTTGTACATGCTCATACTCCCGTTCATGGCCGAACTGATAAATGTGACCATATCGCCGGGGCTGACGTTGAGTTTCCGGGAGAACTCCTCACTGATAAGTGCATCTCCCGGCTCCGACGGCATGGCTCCCCTTACCAGTGAGCCTGCCAGGTTAAGCCTCTCAGCCTCCCTGCTATCCGGCTGCAATAATTCCAGCCCCATTCCCACAGCAGGTCCCTGTGCACGGGTTTCCCCCTGATGGTCGGGGACATCCACCAATCCGCCGAACTTAATGCGGGCGGACCAGTGCATGTGCGGGAAGTCATTTTCGAGTTTTTGGATCCATTCACGGGCATCCAGCAAGGCAAGGTCATTCGGTAGTTGGTTGACATTATTCGCATAGACCCGTGTCATCACTTTCACATGGCCGGTGGAGAACCGGGCATTCATTTCAATGGTGTCGCCCATGATCCCGGTAACATAGGCATGCATCAAAACCGACAGCATCACGCCGCTGGCGACCACCATCACCGGCAGTTTGCTCCGGCTGCTGTCACGCAGAAGTCCTTTTAATAAAAAACGTATCATTGAATTTTTCCCTTTAATGCTTCGGTTGGATTCATTTTGGCAATCTTACGGGAGGGCCAGTAACTGACCACCGTGGTAGTAATTAAGACGATCAGAACAGTTGAAACCACCAAACCGGCGGTATAGGTGGGATACAGAGTTTGAGCCATGGCCATGCCAAAGTCACTGGCTTCCACGGGCAATGTCCAGCCCGTACGGGCCTGCCAGAAAAGAAACGGAATGCCGTAAACAGCAGAAAGGATGGCCGCAAAAACGGCATGCATGGCACCCTCCACCGTAAAAAGCCCTACCACTTCGGGGCGGGTATACCCAAGTGCCACATAGGTTCCAATCTCCTTTTGACGCCGGAAGATCGACAGCACCTGTGTATCGAAAATGGCCAGCATGGCCAGCAGCAGCAGGATGACATAAAAAACCGACTGCCCGATGGTTTTGGTTTTTATCAGTTCATCCACTTCAGCCGTGAGGTCTTTGACGGTTTGGCGTTTCCACTGCTGCAATACCGGCCATTCCGCATTTTCCCTGCCCAGTGTCAAAACGGTCGCCTCCCCGGGCAAAAGCATCATCTCCTGCAGCTGCTCCAGGGGGATCCAGAGCTGGCCTCCGTCGACCGAGGGAACATTGGTGGCAAAAATGCCGGCAATGACCACCTCAGCTGCATCGAAAGTGCCGTTAATATCCCGCCACTGCAGAGTCAGGTAATCTCCCCGCTCCAAATCGTTTGCCCGGGCCATGGAAGTACCGACAATGGCAGGCACTGCAGCCACCAATGTATCCAGTTTCCGGGTAGGCAGGGCCAGCACCGATTGATCCGGCGGAATCCCCTTGATCCGGACCGATTGCATCCTGCCGGAGGGATAAATGGTCCCCTGGACAATTAACACCGGAACTACCACGCCCTTTTCAACGGCTTCACTCAATTCCTCCGGTATGGGTGCATGGCTGTCGGTCAGGGAGAAGGGATCATAGGGATCGTAGTTGTTTTGCCAGTATTGCCCGTTCCCGATCTCCCACTCCTGCATGTCGTTTTTTGCCTGATGATCCCATCCGATCATGATTCCTTTCATCCAGATAATGACAACAAATGAAAAGGAGAGCACGATCACATTGAGCCAGGTCCGGAGTCCCGCTCCGGTCAAATTGCGCCAGGCCAGTTTTATTGCCAGTTTCATTTGTTAAAGATTAAAATTTTCAGAACAGCATCCATTATTAAACCGTTTCATCTTTGTCAATCCGGCCATCCAGCAAAAATATCTTCCGGCGGAGGTACCCGATTACTTTTTCATCATGGGTGGCAAACAGAAAAGTGGTTTTCAGTTCCTCATTGAGGTGCGCCATTGTTTTCAGGATATGGTGCGAGTTTTCGGCATCGAGGTTGGCGGTAGGTTCATCAGCCAGCACAAGCGACGGTTTTTTCACCATGGCCCGTGCAATGGCCACCCGCTGACATTCACCTCCCGACAATTGCGGAGGCCTGGATTTCACTTTTTCGGTCAACCCGACCCACTCCAGTGCATCCATGACCATCTTCCGGCGTTTTTCAGCAGGGATCTTTAATAGCAACAAGGGAAATTCGACATTCTCATACACCGTATGGACCGCCAGCAGGTTATAGGTTTGAAAAATAAATCCCAGGTTTGTTTTCCGCAGCCGGGCAGCTTCTTTTGGGGTAAGCTTACTAACCGGATATCCCAGGGTGACTGCTTCCCCTGCTGAGGGCACATCCAGAGATCCCACGATGTTCAGCAGGGTTGTTTTTCCCGATCCGCTGGGGCCGATCAGCCCGGCAAACTCTCCCTGTCCGATCCGGAGATCAATGCCCTCCAGGGCCATAAAAAGCGTTTTCCCGTTTGGAAAGGACTTGGTCAGTTTTTCTGTTAAAATAATCGCTCCGTTTTCCATCGTTTATATATGATTAGAAAAATTTTTATTCAATGCGCATCCGCCGTTAATGATTAAAAACGATCATCACCTGCAGGCCACTTCCGGCAAAAATATTCCCGCCGGCCCCCTGCAGGGGAATCTGGTACTCCCGGGGATTAATATACCCCATAAAATACAAACTTATTTTATTGTATTGCTTCCGCCAGTTCAGAAAATTATAAGCCTTATCATTGGTCCAGTCATAATAGGAGATCAGGCTCAGCTGATCGAACACCCCGATGGGATAAGAGATATTGAGCAATGAAAAGGAAAGTGTACGCTCCAATTCAAAAGGCTGCCGGTCGTAGGCGGCCAACAGCTGCTCAAAAACCACGAGGAGGCCGTTCCCCACATGAAAGGTGTAATCGGCGCCCGCATTGAGGAACGCCTGATTGGTAAGCAGTCCTGCATCCTGCTCCTTCTTAACCCAAACCCCTTCGACCCATGCCCCGGCAATTATGTCCAGTTTCATATCAAATCCGATCCTGTTTTCCGGGATTTCAGAAAATGAATTTCCGAAACCGGGAATTCTCCGGCCATCGGCCCGGCGCCGGTGAAAAGACAATGCCGCTTCCCCTGCGGGGACCGGTAGCTGCAAACGGCCGCCAAAGCCCGGGATCCTTCTGTTGGAAGGAATGGTTTCCCATCCTTTGGGATCTTCATTGCCCATCAGCGCCCATAACCACACATTGGCATTGTTCAAAAAGTAATACCTCCCCAAAAGCCCCCATACTCCGTCGGTAAGCCGGAGGGGATCACGCGGATCCACCTGGTCGAACCACATCAGCGGGCGTAAAAGCGAGGCGGATCCGAAATTGATCTTCTGCAGGCCTGCCCTCACTTCTAACTGACGTGTCGAATAGCGGACCCAAAACCTGTAGGGCTTGACCTTCCCGTCAAATGAAAAACGATCCGGGGGATCCCATCCCATTTGACCATACAGGTTTGCCGAGGCCTCTATATCGAACAGCCCCTGCCCTTTCAACGGCTTTTCAAAATACAAGCGGGGAATGTAGCGCCCCCCGCTCAGGAGGGGATAAACATTGTTGGTGTTCAAATGCTCCCACCCCGACAACTGCCCATGAAGAGAAAAAGCAGCTCCCTTTTCCGGCTCCCTGTCCTGTGCTATCCCCCTTTCTACAATATAAAAGAGGAACAAAAAGGAGGCTGCAATTATTTTTCCTGTTTTTCGCATCCTTTCACCTCTCTTTCTCCCCCGGTGGAAATATTCCGTAAAATATCAGATTAACCAGCTCCATGATCAAATCCTGTACGCTGTCAAACATGGATAACAACTTTTTGTCCGTAAGCATCCCCGCAATGTTGGTGCTGAAATAAAAAAGAAACTCTATTTTCAGATCCTTCCGAATGGCTCCTTTTTCCTGGGCCTCCTTAAAACTGCGCAGCGCTTCCGCCGTAATCTCCTCTGCCCGCTGCTGCCAGTGATGGTGCAACCCCAGCCGCTTGTTCTTATAAATATCGTTTACCAGTTCGGCACTGATCTCCCTGGTCCCTTCCAACTTCAGCTTCAGGAGCCTTTTGATCTTTTCTTCAAAAGGGGCGTCCTCCTTCATTATTTCACGGAACTTCCCGGTATTTTCATCCATGATGTCATCAATCACCTTCTTCCCCAGGGCAACCTTATTCGGGAAAAAACGATAAAAGGTCATCTTACTGACATTCGCCTCCCTGCAAATCTCTTCAACAGTTACCCTGCTGACCCCGTGCTTCCAGAAAAGTCCGCGGGCGGTTTTAACAATGTCCGTGTATTTTGAATTCACTTCCTGTTCGGCCATATAAAATTACTTTTATAGTACAAATATACGATTTTAATACAATAAAACAAATAACGTATATTTTTTATGTATTTATAATTGTTTTTTTAATGGTAACACATGAAACTCGCCAAAAAAACATTCCCCTGTGTGTGAAATTTTTCTTATGGCTCGTTTCATCTTTTTACAAAACAAGGAAGTTACAGGAAACGGATTATTCCTCCTGTTTCTATCCGTCCATTACAGTGGCGGCAAATGAAATTCAGTAAAAAGGGGGCCCCGGGGGAATCACTTTTTCAGGATTTTTCGCCGCTCCCGGCGGGTCATCTCTTTTCCCCTGACCGCTTCGGGATGGATGACGGGGTAGTCACGGGCGGTGATGAGCAGGCCTGTTTGATTTTCGCCCGTAACAAACTGCGGGATAATAAACCGGAGCTCGTCCGTTTCAATGCTGTTTTGATAAACCAGGAGAATCAGTCGGGTTGCGTTGGAAGCAACTTCCCCGATCACCTGTCCCGCAAAAACCTTTTCCCCCACTTTCAGGGTTCCTTTTTTGTCCACCACATTCCGGTAACAGATGAGGGTTCCGTCGGGTTGCAGGAGGGTCACGGTGTTATTCCAGGTATGGTACCAATGTTGGGGGTCGCTTGTGCGCGCCTGTCCGGCAATTTCCACCACCATCCCGTTGCGGGTGGCATACACCGGGTCTCCGGGCTCCACGCGGAAGCCGGTAGCCACCCACGATTCAGGCTCCCCGGAACCCCAGAAACCCCGGATGCTTTTCACATCGAAGAGACGGGCAGTGGTTCCGGGCGCCAGGGGGATCAGGTAGGGAAACTCCAGATCAACGATCCCCAGGGGATCCGAACGGAAATAAGCGGTTTGATAATGGAAGCGGGGAACCCCGCCGTCCATGTCACGCAGCAACGTAAACAACCGGTTAAACCCCGGTTCGATCCGTTTCACATAGGGCAGCGGCTCGTTAAACGTGGTGTTTTGCAGATCCGCAAAATCGACCTTCAGAAACAGCGGAGCGGTCGAATGGTTGTAAGCCACAAAATCGACATCGCCTGCACTGGTATAGTTGGCCTGCACCTCCACCAGCTGACTCCTGGCGGAACAAAAAAAGAGAATGAAAAGCAAAATGAAAACTGCCTTGCGCATCACCTGATTTCCGTTAAATGAAACGAACATGCTTTACAAACAAAAGAATTATAAATCATAAATGAATCGCCCGCCTGTTTACTCCTCCAGAAAGTACCGCAGCTGATCCAGCATAATGGGCACATCTTCGCTGTCAACTCCCTGGTTCAGCAAATGCGGAAGGTCTTCGTCAAAAATCTCCAGAAATTCTGCCTGGGAGAAGCCGGTTTCCGAAATGGATCTCTTATAATACTCCAGCGCTTTTTTCCTGTTTCCCAGGCTCCACTGCACATGCCCCATGTTCATAAAGTCATGTTTATTGGGTTCGTCGTCCATCAGCTTCAGGAAATACTTCTCGGCCTGCGCTTTTTTACCGGAAAGGAAAGAGCACCAGCCAATGGGCCTCCAGACCTTTTTATTGCCGGGAGCCAGGTATTCCACCTTAAAAAAGCATTTCAGGGCTTCCCCGAATTTATTCAGCTCCAGGTAACAATGCCCGATGTTTAACTGGTTGTTCAGACTGTCAGGATCCAGCTTTTCAGCCTCCTTGTAATATTCAAGCGCCTTTGCGGGTTGTTTCAGGTTCCGGTAGCACAGGGCAATCTTCTTAAGGTTCCAGAGCCTGTTCAGCTCGTAGAGTTCCGCTTTTTTGTAGGCATCCAGGGCCTTTTCAAAATCGCCCGTTTTCTGGAAACAGAAAGCCACCTTTTGGTAAAGTTCCCCGTTCTGCTGTTCTTCCAGAAGAAACAGGTAGATCTCGGCCGCCTCTTCAAAATGGTTTTTGGCAAAATAATACTCGGCGATGTTCCGCAATACTTTCGGATCCTCTTTCAGAATGTCCCCCAGGGCCATTTTATTATGAAAATCGAACCGCCAGAGAAAGATGTCTTCAAAATCGGCTTTCCCCGGATGTAATTTATAGAACCGGTAAAGGTCCTGAATGTACTGATTTGAAATGAATTCATTTTTTCTTCCCCGGGTGATCAGGGCCTCCTCATTTTCGATCTCATTCAGCTGATCCATTTCGGCCTTCATCCCCTGTGCCAGAAACTCCCTGTTCTCCGAAGGAAGGTTCTGGATGCTGAAACAGAAGGAATATTTATCGGAGTTACAAAGCACAGGTGCGCTGTCTACTGTTTCCACAAAACGCCGGTTGGCATTGTCGGACAGGTCGACTGCATTTGCGATGGAGGGATTTCGCGGGAAAAAGGGTATAAACCAATTGACTACCTGGTGGAAAAAGGGAAATGATTTCAGCATCGAAAAGGATCCCATAAAAACGTCGGCCCCCTCCATCTGCAATTCCGAAAACTCCTCCATTTTATCCATTAATCCCGGCGAATCCTTAAAGATCTCCTCCCACTCCGGATTTTTATCTTCCCCCAGTCCCTCTTCCATCAGGCTGTCGAGGTTCATTTTATCCTTCAGGTTGGGGCTTATCCGGATCATTTCCGGAATGATCTCATCCCTGATCTTTCGCTGAATTTCTTCGGTTTCTTTACTCCGGATAAATTGGACAATGATCTGTTCCAGGTTCTTTTTAAAGGAGGGGTCTTCATTTAATATTTTCAGCCGCCCGGTTATTCCGGCATAAAAAGGCAGCCGGGCGTCGTACTTGTATAGATTAACCAGCAGTCCGACCAGGGCCCGTTGGTTCACTTCCCCGTTTTCGGCATTATAGGCTTCGAAAAGCAATGAAAATTTCCTTTTATCGAAAAACCGCTGGAGACTGAGGGTAAGGCCGGAAACGGCCAGTGCCCTGTATACGGCGGAATGAAGTGCATTCGAAAAAAAATCCTTCAGAAATTCAAAGGCAGCATCATCCAGTTTATCCGAAAACCATAAATGATAAAAAAGCCGGAACATTTTTTTCTGGTAATCGCGGGATGCTGCCAATTGTCCGGGATCGACTGCTCCTTTTTCAGGGTCATGTGACGATTTTTCATCCTGAAGGTAGCAATCTTCCAATTCGGCAGAAAATGTGTCAAAGTTCTGAATGAACCGTTCGGAAAATCCCCGTTTCATCTCATAGGTTACCGATGATGAAAACCGGAAACGCAAGGCTTCATTCACGTTGTCTGCCAGCTCAAATACGGAAACGATCAACTTCCGGTAAATTTTTTGCCTTTCCGGATCCCTGATCCCTTCCACGGTGTATTTCAGCATATAATGGTAGGTCTCTTCCAGGTTGCGGTATTCATCGAGGTACATCCCGAGGTTATTCTCCCTGATTAACTGCTCCAGGTGATCAAAAGCAGGCTTCAGTTTACGCGCTGCGACCGCCCGGGTAATTTCAGAAAAGGCCGTTTTTATCTCTTTCTCCGTCATACAATTTTCTTATCCAAATTTAACTGAAAAATACAAGGGATCAAAAAACGGGCCAGGTTAACCCGGAAATTTCACGAATTGTGCCTGCTTTTGGCATCAGCCGGCTGCCCTTTTTCCGGATATATATCCCGCGGCACATAAAAAAGCGATGGCCAGCCTTCCCGGATAAGTCATTTTTTTCGGGGAAGGAATTAAATAAATTTTGAGCGACGGGGATTTTTCTAAAATTATTGCACTCTCTTTTCGGTTATGACAATCTCGCTTTCTCCTTTCTCCTCCGGGCTGCTGAATGCAAATATAATCCGGTAAATGCCCCCGGGCCAGTAGCGGCGGAGCTGCCGGTCGGTGACCTCCTTATATTCGATCCGCGGGGTGAGTGCCTGGGAATTGTATTTCATTTCCAGCTTATACCCATCCCCTTCCAGGTGCAAAACCCCGTCTTTCCGTTCAACCACTTTACAGCACGTTACAAAATTAAGGGTGGTCGGGGCATCTTTCACGCTTTTCAGTTCATATTCATCGCGGATTGTGAACCGTTTGCCCCGGTCAAGCCGATAGGTCCGTACCCATTTCTTCACGGCAGCCTCATCCGGATAGGCACAGGCAATGTCGGTTGAAAACACGGCGCTTTTCGAACGGGCCTCAAAAGAGGTATTGATGGCCCTGAAACGGCCGCCGGGCATCTGATCCACCCCGTTAATCCGGGGCAGGTTGTGGTACTGCGACTGCATGGTCCATATCTCATAGCGGCGGCTGCTAAAGGTTTTTGCTGTATAGGTTTCCCGGCCGATGTCGATGAGGCAGGGGCGCCCATTAAAATACATCACACAGTTTCCCAGATCGTTATGATTATGACTCTCTGCATTATGCCCCCCTTTGGCAGCAAAAAAGAAACCTTTGGGAACCCCTTCCCGATCGCGGGCCCCGGCCACCTCGATGTCAGGCAGCCAAAAATCGGGGATCAAAGCATTTTCCGCCCGGGCATTTTCTATCTCCTTCAGGTGCATCAGCTGCATGATCTGCTCATCGACCTTTCCCCCGGGCGGCTCTTCACCCCAGCCCTGTTTTTGAGCCAGGAAAGCGCCGAATTTTTTCATCGTGGGATCACCAATGGCTTTCCCATAGCAGTAGATGATCTGGGGGCGGCTGCCGGTAGTGGCATCCGCATCTGCAAAATTGATAAAATAGGGGTAATCGATGTATGCCTTGTAAATATAAGTTCCCATGTTTTGAATGAGGGGATGGTCAAACACATCAAATTTTCCGCCGGTTGCTCTTTTCAGCAGGTCAAGACACTGGTACAGCGATGCTCCTGCCCTGCCCCAGTAGGAGGGTCCCTCATCGCATCCCCCGTCTTCCGGATAAACATTCAGAAAAACATCCAGGGAACGCACCACCTTCTGAACCCCTTCAGTTCTCCTTTCCGGATCATCGACCAAAAGAAGGACTGCCGTCAGCATGTTGTGGTTGGTCCATGGATTCCAGTTATTGATGCCCCGGGCATCCTCCAGTCCCATCCACCAGAAATCGTCTCTTTCAAAAAAGGGGGTCACCGCTTTTCTCATGATCTCATCTTTCAGTCGCCGCGCAATAAGGGGATGAATGTTATCAAACGCATCCCTGAACAAAAACCAGGTCCACGAGAGAATGCTGGTCATTTCCCCCACGCCGAGATCAATGACCGGTTCCTCCGCATCGGGCAGTCCGTGGGGGGCTTTTTGCATGGTCAGGTGAGCAGACCAGCCCCACCAGGTTTGTTCGCTGTAATACCACACCCCATTCACGATC
>JAGYMR010000067.1 GCA_018400515.1 Tangfeifania sp. | reverse complement strand
ATTGTTAATCTTGATTTCATAACTCGTCCTCCCTGTTTATTCAATGTCAATAATATTTATTTTCTTTGTAAACTTTAAAACATGATAAAAAAAGCAAAATTTGTACCAAATTAAAAAAAATGGCGAAAGAATTAACTCCACGCAGCGAAAATTATTCGCAATGGTATCAGGATCTGGTCATTAAGGCTGATTTGGCAGAAAGCTCTGCTGTTAGGGGATGCATGGTTATTAAACCCTATGGATATGCCATTTGGGAGAAAATGCAGGGAGAGCTGGACCGGATGTTCAAAGAGACAGGACATGTCAATGCCTATTTCCCGCTTTTTATTCCGAAATCATTTTTCAGTAAGGAGGCCGACCATGTGGAAGGTTTTGCAAAAGAGTGCGCGGTAGTGACGCATTACCGCCTGAAAAACGATGAAGAAAAAGGCGGGGTGATCGTGGACCCGGATGCCAAACTGGAGGAAGAGCTGATTGTACGGCCCACTTCAGAAACCATTATCTGGAACACTTACCGGAACTGGATCCAGTCGCACCGCGACTTACCGCTGCTCATCAACCAATGGGCCAATGTGGTGCGCTGGGAAATGCGTACCCGGCTTTTTCTGCGGACTGCTGAGTTTTTATGGCAGGAGGGCCATACCGCGCATGCCACCAAAGAGGAGGCCATTGAAGAGACTCAAAAGATCATCAATGTTTATGCCGCGTTTGCTGAAAATTTCATGGCCCTGCCCGTCATCAAAGGGCTGAAAACCGAAAGCGAACGGTTCGCAGGTGCCATCGATACGTATACCATCGAAGCATTGATGCAGGATGGAAAAGCGCTGCAGGCAGGGACTTCCCACTTTCTGGGCCAAAATTTTGCGAAGGCTTTTGACGTGAAGTTTACCAACAAAGCGGGACGCGAGGAGTATGTCTGGGCTACCTCATGGGGGGTTTCCACCCGGCTCATGGGTGCACTTGTTATGGCCCATTCCGACGATAACGGACTGGTGCTTCCGCCTAAACTGGCCCCCATCCAGGTGGTCATTGTTCCCATTTATAAAAAGAGCGAACAGCTGGAGGAACTCTCGGAGAAAGCGGAAAAAATCCGGGAGGGGCTGAAAGCAAAAGGGATCCCGGTGAAATTTGATTCCAGCGATAACAAAAAACCGGGCTGGAAATTTGCTGAATATGAAATGAAAGGCGTTCCGGTACGACTCGCCATGGGACCCCGTGATCTGGAAAATCAAACCGTGGAGGTGGCCCGGCGGGATACCCTCACCAAAGAGGTCGTTCCCATGGAAGGGATCGTGGATTATGTTGAGCAGTTGCTGGAGAAAATCCAGAAGAATATTTATGAAAAAGCCCTTGATTTCCGGACTAAAAATATCAAGAAAGCCGACAGCTGGGAGGAGTTTAAGGAGATAATCACTAAACATGGAGGTTTTGTCTGGGCACACTGGGACGGAACGGCCGAAACCGAGGAAAAGATCAAGGCGGAAACAAAAGCCACTATCCGCTGCCTGCCGCTTGAAAACCAGCAGGAAGAGGGGGTTTGTGTCTATTCGGGCAAACCGTCCGGACAGCGGGTGCTTTTCGGAATTGCTTATTAAAGCCGGATCTTTTTACCACGGATATTGAAGGCCCTTCCGGGGCTGGTTCGATCTCAGCAGGTTTCCCGGTGGCGCTTTTCGACGGGATGCCCTGCGCAATAATTCATGCGGGTGCTTGAGGAACATGCCCGGCAGAGGCCCATTTTTTCTTTGCAGCCGGCGGGGAATGCCGGTACCCCGGCTTTCTTCCGGAGGAACGGCTTTTTTTAAAAAAAGAATAATTTTTTTGCTATGGAAAAAGTTACCGAACGATTTTTGAGGTATGCAACCATCCATACCACCTCTGACCCCAACAGCAAAACCTTTCCCAGTACTTCGCGCCAAACGGCATTCATGAAAAAACTGGCTGCTGAACTGAGGGAGATTGGCCTTGAAGAGGTCGAGCTGGATAATAACGGATACCTTATGGCCACGGTTCCTGCCAGGGGAAAGGAAAGCGACGGACCGGTAGTGGGCTTTATTGCGCATGTGGATACCAGTCCCGATTTCCCCGGGGAAAACGTGCAGCCGCAAATCATTGAGAATTACGGGGGACAGGTGCTCCATCTGAAAAACGGAGTGGATATCGATCCCGCGGAATTTCCTGAGATTTTAAAATATAAAGGAGCGGATATCATTACGGCCGGCGGCGATACACTGCTGGGGGCCGACGACAAGGCCGGGGTGGCTGAGATCATTACAGCGGCTGAAATATTGCTCACCAACCCGGAAATCAGGCACGGAAAAATCCGGATTGCCTTTACGCCGGATGAGGAGATCGGAAAGGGAGCCGATAAGTTTGATGTGAATAAATTCGGGGCCGATTTTGCCTACACCCTCGACGGGGGCGGGATCGGTGAGCTGGAATATGAGAATTTCAATGCTGCCTCGGCTAGGGTGGTTGTGCAGGGACGAAGCGTTCATCCGGGATTTGCCAAAGACAAAATGATCAATGCCTCGCTGGTAGCCCATCGGATCGCAGGCATGCTGCCCCCCGCAGAGCGTCCCGAATTTACCACAGGATATGAAGGCTTTTTTCATCTGTTGTCCATGAAAGGCAATGTGGAAAAGGCCGAACTGAATTACCTGATCCGTGACCATGATCCCCGGAAATTCGAAGCAAAAAAGACGCTCTTCAAAAAGGTGGTGGACATGGTTAACTTTGAACTTGGAAAACAACTGGTTCAAATCGAACTGGAAGATCAGTATTACAACATGCGCCGGAAAGTGGAACCGGTCATTTATGTGGTGGACATTGCCAAAAAAGCCATGGAAATGGCCGGCATTGAACCGGATGTGAAGGCTATTCGCGGGGGAACCGATGGTGCCCGGTTGTCCTATGAAGGACTGCCCTGTCCCAATATCTTTGCCGGAGGGCACAATTTTCACGGCCCCTACGAATACATCCCCATAGCATCGATGCACAAAGCGGTGGAAGTGATTTTGAATATTGCTGAATTATCCGCAGATGCTCCTGCCGGAGAACAGTAGAGTTGATATTTATTTCGAAATGTCCTATATTGGATTGTCCTTCTCCGGTAACCGGACCTGCTCCTGGGATGGAGTGGTCGAATGATACAGAAAACATTTGTTTCATGGATCATCCAGCGATGATCAGATGCCGGGAGGGGAATCAGGGATTCGCAGGGATTTGCCCGGGTTTTTAAAATTTTTTTGATGAATGGAAATGACACCATGCAGGGCCGGTTCACTGATTTTATTGAAAGCAACCGGCTGATTCGCCCCCGTCAAAAGGTATTATTGGCGGTCAGCGGAGGCATTGACAGCATGGTGCTCCTCCATCTGTTTGAGCGGTCGGGGTTTCGCTACGGGGTGGTTCACTGTAATTTCAAGCTCCGCGGAGAGGATTCCGAAAAGGATGAAGCATTTGTCCGGCAGTGCGTCACCCCCTCGGGTGTGCCCTTTATTTGCCGGCGTTTTGACACCCGTGGGCATGCACGGCTGAAGGGAATATCCATTGAAATGGCTGCACGGGAGTTGCGGTACGATTTTTTTGAAAAGGTGCGCGCAGAACGAAATTACGATCGCATTGCAACTGCCCACCACCTGGATGACCTGCTGGAGACCTTTTTCCTGAATTTGTCAAGAAAAACAGGCATCCGGGGGCTTTCGGGCATTAAAGAACAATCGGGAAATATCGTCCGCCCCCTCCTTTTTGCCAGCCGCCGGGAGATTGAGGAATATGCCCGGTTCCATTCGGTCCGCTACCGGGAGGATGCCACCAACAGTGAAGTGGTTTTTCAGCGGAATTTTATCCGCCACCGGATCATCCCCCTCTTTACCGAATTGAACCCCGCTTTCAAAGAGAACCTGGCGGGAACCATCGCCCACCTCCGGGAGGCTGAAGAGGTTTACGCCACAGGGATCCGGAAAGCCCGGGAACGGGTCTTAGTCCCCCGGGAGGGCGGCGGAACCATCCATATCAAAGCCCTCCGGGAGGTCCCGTTTGCAAAAGTGCTCCTGTTTGAAATGCTCTCCGGATACAACTTCAATGCTTCGGTGGCAGACCAGATTTACCAGGGACTTGATGCCGGGGCCGGGAAGCAGTTTTTCTCCAAAACCCACCGGCTGGTCAAAGACCGGGAGTATCTCTACATTGCTCCGCTGCCAAAAGAGGAGGAAAACCGGGTTTTTTATATCGAGGAGGGGGATATGGAGTTGTTTCTTCCCTTCGACCTTGCCATTGAAAAGATCTGGCGCCGGGATCTTGAGATTACGGAAAATCCCCGGGTCGCCTTCCTCGATTATGAAAAGCTGCAATTTCCGCTTCTTATGCGGAAGTGGAAACAGGGGGATTACTTTCAGCCCCTGGGCATGTCCGGTTTTAAAAAGCTGAGTGATTTTTTTATTGACGAGAAAATGCCTCTGCCTGAAAAGGAGAATGCCTGGCTTCTTTGCAGTGGTCAGAAAATTGTATGGGTCATGGGGCGCCGGATCGACAACCGTTTTAAAGTAACACCCCGCACCCGGCAGGTGGTAAAAATTGAAATGAAGTCGTAAACGATGGGAAGGAACTTCCTGAAAGGAGTGCCGTCTTTCGTTGAAAACGCCACCCGTGTCTTTCAGGAAGTCCCTGTCCTTTCAATGGTTTTAGTAAACAACCGACCGGGGCCGGGCTTCCGGATCTTTTCCGAAATTCTTGTTTGGTTCACTGCCCATTTGCAGGATTAGCTCCCCTCCTTTTAACAGGGTTTTATGGGTAATGAATGATTTTTTATAAGGTTCCCCGTTGAGGGTGGCCGACTGAATGTAGTAGTTTTCCCTGCTGTTATTTTCCGCTACGACCTTAAAGGATTTTCCCCCGGGAAGGGCAATTTCCGCTTCATCAAAAGCGGGAGTTCCGAAAACATAAGCGCCATTGGAGGGATTGACGGGGTAGAACCCCAGCGCGGAAAAAACGTACCAGGCCGACATTTGCCCGCAGTCCTCATTTCCGCACAAACCA
This sequence comes from Tangfeifania sp., assembly GCA_018400515.1. The sequence continues at coordinate 6,564 of JAGYMR010000067.1, read as the reverse complement.
TCGGGCTGGTCGGTATACATGGTGGTGCAAATCTCATGCACTTTTTCGGCGCTTTTCCATTGCTGGCCGGCGTAGGCGTAAAGGTAAGTGGTGTGGTGGCTCGGTTCGTTGCCATGGGCATACTGTCCGATCAGGCCGGTAATGTCGGCCGAAGCCCCTTCCACTTTCACCGGAGGAATGGTAAACAGGCTGTCGAGTTTGGTGACAAACGCCTCCTCACTTCCGAAGAGTCCGATCAATCCTTCCACATCCTGGGGAACCAGCCAGGTATATTGCCAGGCATTTCCTTCACAGTAATCATCGGCCCGGTGCTGCGAAGCGATGGGATTGAAGGGGGAGCGCCATGACTCATCGCTCATCTTTCCCCGCATAAAGCCGGTTGTCTTGTCAAAATATTTTTTGTAGTACCGGGCCCTTTTGGAGAAGCGTTCGGCATCTTCGGTTTTCCCCATGGCTTTGGCCATGGCTGCAATACCCCAGTCATCAATGGCATATTCTAGCGCACGGGCAACCGATTCATGCTGGGTGTCGGCAGGGATGTACCCTTTAGATTTAATAAAATCCAGTCCCCGTTCGTCGAGCAGGGCCGAGGTTTTCATGGCCTCGAAAGCCCGTTCGGCATCGAATCCCCGGAATCCTTTCAGATAGGCATCGGCGATGACAGGAACGGCGGAATAGCCTACCATCGTATTGGTTTCGTTTCCGTGCAGGTGCCAGATGGGGAGTTTCCCCTGTTCATCGTAAATGGCAAGCATGGAACGGATAAAATCGTTGACCCTTTCGGGTTGCACCAGTGTAAAGAGGGGGTGTGCCGCCCGGTAGGTATCCCAGAGGGAGAAAACAGTGTAGGTGTCGTGTCCCGGATTTTCATGGACCTCCCGGTCGGCTCCCCGGTAATCCCCATTGGCGTCGTTAAACAGGGAGGGGGCGATCATGGTGTGGTAGAGTGCCGTATAAAAGGTGCGTTTGTCTGCCGGGTTATTGGTTTCTATGCGAATTTTTCCCAGCTCTTTGTTCCATTTCGCACGGGCCTTTTTTCTTACAGCCTCAAAATCCCACCCGGCGGGCCCGGCGGCAAGGTTCGCCTCCGCGCCGGCCATGCTGACCGGGGAGAGGGCGGTTTTGGCCATGACTTCATCCCCGTCCCCAAAGGTGAGGAGGGCGGTAATCTTTCCCTGTTTTTCGTTGGATTCAAGGATCTGAAAATCCCGGATCTTTTTTGAAAACTCCGTATGGAAAAAAACCTGCTGGTCTTTTGCCCAGCCCCGGGAAAAACGCTGCCCCCGGATGGTTTGATCATCTACTTGTTCGAGGACTCCGGCGGTCAGCTGGTCCCAGCCTGTGCCATAATTCAGGTCAATAATAAGGGCGCAGGGGTCGCCGGGGGGGTAAGTATATTTGTGGAATCCCACCCTTTCCGCCGTGGTCAGTTCCGCGTCAATGCCGTAACGGTCGACGTGTACCGAATAATAGCCCGGTGCCACTGTTTCCCGGTCGTGCGAATAGGTCGACTTCCAGTTGAATGCGGAGTCCGGGTCGACTTTCGGATCATAGGCTCCCGAGACCGGCATAAAAACAATGTCGCCCAAGTCACCGATGCCGGTACCGCTCAGGTGGGTGTGGGCAAAGCCGATGAGCACCGAATCGGAGTAGTGATACCCCGAGCACCAGTCCCAGCCCTGGGTCTCATTGTTGGGGCCCAGCTGGACCATACCGAACGGCACATTGGCCCCCACAAATACATGGCCGTGGTAATCACTGCCGATATAGGGATCGACAAATTGGGTGAAATCTGTTTCCGGGCCTTCTTTTTTCTGATCCGCACAGGAAAAAAAGAGCATTATTCCGGTAAACAAAAAAGTGAATGTTCGTTTCATTTTTTACAGTTCCCGTATTTTTATATTCCTGAACCAGACGGTATACCCGTGGTCCTGAAGTCCGATGTACCCCTCTTTGGAGATGCCTTCGGTGAATCCCGGGAAATTTTTGAATTTGCTGTTCTCCACCAGCTCATCCCATTCGTCGGTCCATAAGGTGTAAGCGACCACCTCCGTGCCGTTTTGTGTGTGGGTAACTTTGCCGTCTTTTACTTTAACCACAATGTTATTCCACTCTCCGGCGGGATTAACCGTTTCGGGATCCGCAGCGATCATGTCGTAAAGCGAACCTGCCAGGTGGCTGTCCACTTTGTTGTCTGTGGCATTTTCGTTGTCCAGTACCTGAATCTCAGGAGCTGCATAATAGATGGGTTTTCCCGGCACTTCACGGATGTTGTAAAAAATGCCTGAGTTGGCCATTTTACTTGCTTTCCAGTCGATCGACAGCTCAAAATTTTTGAATTTCTTTTCACCGTAGAGAATGTCTCCGCCCGAACCATGGCCCGGTTGTTTTCCTTCTCCGGTCATTACTTTCATAGCGTCATCTTCAATCGCCCAGTTGTCAGGCATTTCGGTGCCATTGCACTGCCTCCAGCCATCGAAGTTTTCACCGTTAAAAAGGAGCACCCATCCCGCTTTTTTTTCTTTTCTGGTAAGCTGGTTGGGTTTCTGTGCATGTGCAGTGAATGCTGTAAAAGCAAACAGGAATACGAATGTTGAAAAAATGGTGTAATTACGCATAATGTATTTTTTTTACGCTCCGGAGAGCATTGGTTGATGAAAGATAATTTTATCAATAACAAATATAATAAATATTGCCGGGTTACTTGCCTTTTCGCCAGGGTCTGGATCCGGTTTTTATGGGATGCAACAGGTGGCTTACGGATTTTACATCTTCAATGGAGTAGAAAGCTTTGGGATTGGTGACCTGAACGATCTCCTCCACTTTGCTGATATCGTTGCGTTTAATGATGCTGTAGATGATGCTGACATAATCGTTGCTTCCCCTGGCTTCATGATAGGTAATCCCGTATCCCGCTGCTTTGAGGTTTTCAATCAGCTTGTCGGCTTTTGTCCGGGTGATAATCTGGATTTTTACAATACCCACGGCCAGCTTTTCCTCAATCATGAGTCCGATGAGGTTCCCTGTTCCGAAGCCGCCGGCATAAGCCACATAACACAGCCAGTTGTCCAGGTTTTCAAAAATTTTTGTCATTGCCAGCAGCCAGACAAAAATTTCAACAAACCCCAATAAGGGTGCCCAGCTTTTGTGTCCTTTTGAGATCATAACGATTCGCATGGTTCCAAGCGTGACATCGGTGATCCTCGCCAGGAAAATAAGAAACGGGAGCAGTACATAGGTGAAAAACGAACTGTCGTAAAAGGTTTCCAGGAAGGTCATGGCTGAATCGGTTTTTGTTAAAATTCAGAAGTAAAATGGAAACGGATATCTTTGAATTCATCCTGTGTCATTTGCAAAATAAAGGAAGAATCTGCCAGAAAAACGTCGCGGCCCCATTTGTCTTTGGCCATCTTCTGGTGTTTGCGTTTTTTGAATTCTTCCAGTGCCGCCGGATTATCGGATTCGATCCAGCAGGCTTTGTACATCTGCAGGGGTTCAAAGCGGCATTTGGCCCCATACTCATGTTCGAGCCGGAACTGGATCACCTCAAACTGCAACTGCCCGACGGTTCCGATGATTTTACGGCCGTTGAACATGCTGGTAAATAACTGAGCAACCCCTTCATCCATTAAGTGGTCAATGCCTTTATTCAGTTGCTTCGATTTCAGCGGGTCGTCGTTGTCAATGTACCGGAAGAGCTCCGGGGAGAAACTGGGCAGTCCTTTGAAATGGATGTTTTCTCCGGTGGTCAGGGTATCCCCGATAATAAAACTGCCGTTATCCGGGATCCCGATAATATCCCCGGGAAAGGCATTTTCAACAATTTCTTTCTGTTCGGCCATAAAAGCGGTGGGACTGGAGATCCGAATCTTTTTGTTCAGTCGCGTGTGCAGGTAAACTTTATTGCGCTCGAAGCGGCCCGAGCAGATTTTGGCAAAAGCGATCCTGCTGCGGTGGTTGGGGTCGATGTTGGCATGTATTTTAAAAACAAACCCGGAGAAATTGTTTTCATCCGGATGTATCTGCCGCTCTTCGGCTAATGCAGGGCGTGGAGGAGGGGCAATTTCCAGGAAGGTGTGCAGGAGTTCATGTACTCCGAAATTGTAGAGGGCACTCCCAAAAAAGACGGGGGCCAGGTCGCCCGCCAGGTAATCGCGAGAAGAAAATTCCGGGTAAACCCCCTCCACCAGTTCCAGCTCATCCCGCAAAACCGCCGCATCTGCTCCGATGTGTTTCTCCAGTTCAGGACTTGCAATGTCTTCAAAGTGGAGTCCCTCTTCAATCTCCTGGATGTTTCCCTGAAACAGTTTCAGTCCCCGGTTGAAAATATTGTATACGCCTTTAAAATCGGGGCCGCTGTTAATGGGCCAGCTTAACGGCCGGACCTTGATTTTCAGCTGGTCCTCAATTTCATCGAGCAGTGTAAAGGGATCCAGCGCCGGGCGGTCCATTTTATTGATGAAAACAATGACCGGGGTTTTGCGCATGCGGCAAACATTCATCAATTTTTCGGTCTGCGGCTCGACCCCTTTGGCAGCATCAATAACAATGATCACACTGTCAACTGCCGTGAGGGTCCGAAAAGTGTCTTCCTGAAAATCCTGGTGCCCCGGCGTATCCAGAATGTTGACCTTGAAACCGTCGTACTCAAATCCCATGACCGAAGTGGCAACAGAGATTCCCCGCTGCCGCTCGATCTCCATAAAATCGGAGGTGGCTGCTTTTTTGATCTTGTTGTTCTTTACGGCCCCCGCTACATGGATGGCCCCTCCAAACAATAGCAGTTTTTCGGTCAGCGTTGTTTTCCCTGCATCCGGGTGGCTGACAATGCCAAAGGTACGCCTGCGCCGGATCTCTTTCTGGATGGTCATTTTTTTCTTTTTCCGGCAAAAGTAACAAAGATGTTGAAAGTTTCCCTTTTTTTGTGAAATGTTTCCCGCTGTCCGGAAGAGGACCTCCGCCACCGGATTTTGTGCCTGCGGCAGATAAAAACGGTCTTTTTTTTCTCTGCAGTTTAATCTTTTTACATTTGCAGCGGCATTTAAGGAGTTTAGGGTTGAAGCTGTTTGTTGTTATTGAAAATTTCGTGGAAATTCAGGGGAAACTTCGTTTTCATAATGATGGCCGGAACACACCTGCCGGAGCCGGACGAAAAAGATCTAAAATTCATTCCGCAATTAACCCTGGGAAATTTCTGAATTATTTGTAATTTTTGCCGGTTTTTCTGAAGGAGAATTTTGCAGGGGGTGGAGCGGATATGAAAAAGTTTTTGGGAGAACGGAGGGATTGCATCTGTTCTCAGATATTTAATAAACCGATTAATAAATTTTTAATTTTAACAGATGAAACTGAATATGAAAATTTCCTACGCCCTTGCAGTGGCTGTAGTTCTTGCCGTTGTGGTGGTGGTGTTTTTTGGAAGTCAGATGTTCCTGATCATTGAAGCAGGTGAACGGGGGGTTGTATTCCGGCCTTATACCACCGGCCTTGACAAAGAGAACATTTATGGGGAAGGATTTCATGTGATTGCCCCCTGGAATAAAATGTACGTTTACAATGTGCGGGAGCAACAGCGGGAGGAAACCATGGATGTGCTCGATAAAAATGGACTTGTATTGAATGTGGATGTCACTGTACGGTTCAACCCCGTTTATAAAAAGATCGGGGATCTTTATCAGCAATTCGGTGTCGATTACATCGATGTTCTGGTGATTCCCGAAGTTCGTTCGACCGTTCGGCAGGTTGCCGGCCGGTACTCGGCCGAAGAGATCTTTTCCACCAAACGGCAGGAGGTGGAACAGACCATAAAAAGTGAAACCCGGCAGGTTCTTGATGTTAACTACATAGATATGAGGGCTTTGTTGATCCGGTCGATTAACCTGCCGGAACAGATCAAAGGCGCCATTGAACGGAAACTGGAAGAGGAGCAGAAGGCCCTGGCCTATCAGTACAGGCTTCAGTCCGAAAGATCGGAAGCGGAGCGCATGGAGATTGAAGCTGAAGGGATTGCCAATTATAACCGCATTATTAATTCCAGCATTACCGACAAGGTATTGAAGCAGCGGGGAATTGAAGCCACCCTGGAACTCGCTGAATCGGAAAACACCAAAGTGATCGTTATTGGCGGCGGCGAAGATGGACTGCCGCTAATCCTCGGAGATAAATAGTAATGAAACGAGCATGAAGCTAATATCACAAAAGATTATGAAATTCGCTTGCGAATTCTATCGATTACCTTTAAAGTAAACGACTGAATGAGATAAATAAAATTTCATGCGAGTTCCATGGGCCTTGTAAACTAAAGATGCCATTAATTTATATTTGATTGAATTACAAATGTCTAATATTATTTTATTCGAATGAAACGAGCATGATGCAAACATCACAAAAGGTGATAAATAAAATTTCATGCGAGTTCCATGGGCCCTATAAAAAAAGGATGTTAGAAATTAATACTTGATTGAAATTCAAACACGAAACTTAATTTTATTCGAATGAAAAAGATTACCAATCCGTTCGGGGCGATGGCCGCACGGGGCGAATACAACTGTTTCGGATGCTCTC
>JAGYMR010000066.1 GCA_018400515.1 Tangfeifania sp. | reverse complement strand
TGGTCTCAACACCGCCGCACGGAACAGCGGTTGTTGATCCCGCCACCGGTGTTGTTACTTACACGCCCGAATTTGAGTTCGCCGGCATTGATACCTTCCGCTATTCAGTAGCCGATAACGGAGTGCCCTGCGGACCGGTGAAAGATACGGCCCTGGTCATTATTAATGTCGGCCAGATCAATAATCCGCCGGTGGCCCGGAACGACACCTTCACCGTGATGTGTTACCCGCTGAACGCCAACTTGCTTGAGAATGATGACGATCCTGACGGAGACAACATCATCATGGAGGTCATTCCTGTAGTGGATGCTCAAAACGGCATGGTAACCCTGAGCGAAGACGGATCGCTGGTTTACATGCCGGATGAAAGATTCACCGGGGTCGACAGCTTCAGTTACCGGATCTGTGATGACGGAATTCCCACCCTGTGCGATGAAGCCTGGGTTTTCATCACGGTACTGCCCGATACCGATTGCGACGGGGTACCCGACTATGATGAGGATGACATGGACACCGAATGTACGCTGTTCATTCCCGATGGATTCTCTCCCAACGGTGACGGGATCCATGACTTCTTCCAGGTCTTCTGCATCCATAAATACCCCGATGCCATCATGCGCATCTTTGACCGGGCGGGAAACAAACTGTTCGAAAAATACCACTATGGAAACCTGGATTACTGGGGATCTGACAAAGAAGCCTGGTGGTGGGGCAAATCCGAAAACAAATGGAATATCGGCGGAGGAAGCCTGCCGGCAGGTAATTACCTCTATATCCTCGAACTGGGCAACGGAGAGGTCCGCACAGGTACGGTAATGATCGCTTACTAAAAAATTCGGGGCACAGCAGCGCGCGAAAGGGGATTCCGGTTTCTGGTAACGAAGATTATCAGCACATTCCGTCAGGATGGGGTTCAATTGTTATAAACCGGGATCTCAACATAAAAGGTGGTCCCCTTCCCCTGCTCCGTTTCGAACCAGATCTTTCCTGCAAAGTTCTCCACGATGTTCTTCACGATCGACAATCCCAGCCCCATGCCACTGGTTTTAGTTGTAAAACTGGGGCTGAAAAGTTTTTCCCGCAACTGGGGAGGAATCCCTTTCCCGTTATCTGAAACGGTGATGACGGCCATATGCTCGGTACGGCTCAGGTTGATCTTTATTTTCCCTTTCCTGTTTTCAGGAATGGATTGAATGCCATTTTTCAACAAATTGATAATCGCTCTGGAAAACTGCTCCCGGTCGGCATTCACTTTCAGGTAATCGAGGCCGTTCTCCCGGAATTCCAGCGTTACTTCGCTCTGTGTTTCAAAAAGTTCGATCACCTTTTTCAGTTGCTCGCCCAGTTTGAATACCTGGTTCCGGGCCGTGGGCATTTTGGCAAAGTTGGAAAATTCGGTGGCTATATCCGACAGGTTGTCAATCTGTTCGATCAACGTGGATGCAACCCTTTCAATGTATTCATTGTACTCTTTCCCTTTTCCTTTGGCCCGCTGCAAATGCTGAATGTTCAGCTTCATCGGGGTCAGGGGATTTTTAATCTCATGGGCAATCTGTTTGGCCATCTCCCGCCATGCCGACTCCCTTTCGGAACGGGCCAGCAACTCCGCACTCACCGCCAGTTCATCCACTTTCTTATTGTACTCTTTCACGAGACTGCCGATCTCATCATTCCGCGTATAATTGATCGGTTCATTCCGCTTCCCTAACTCCATCCGCCTCAGGTTCTCCTGAATAACCACCAGGGGCCGGGTAATCTGATTGGAAATAAAAATCGCGACAATGACACTGATCAGGAACAAAAAGACATATAAATTAATGAATGCCACCACAATGGTCGATAACTCCTGGCTGTAACGATCCTGCTTGATAAAATAGGGCAGGTTAATAACCCCGAGGTAATTCCCTTTATTGTTGATAATGGGCCGGTAAGCCGATAAATATGACATTTCCCCGATCTGCTCGGGCTGGAAATAGTTGATCTGAAAATTCTGAAAAATTTCTCCTGTAGCCTGGGCACTCATCCGCCTGGAAACAAGACCACGGTTAAAAATTTCCGGCCGGGAAGAGGCTAGTAGCTGGCCGTCGATGCCGTAGATGTTAATATCTGTCCGGAATACATTCGAAAGTTTGGCCAGTTCATGTTGCAGCCAATCCTCCAGTTCCAGGGTAATCTTATCGACATCCTCCAGCCGCATGTCGATCTCCTCGGCGATGGAGATCATCTTTTCATTCAGGTCGTTCTGGTGTTTTTCCTTGTACTCCCGCACATTGTAGGAGATGGTGGCAAATGCAACCACCAGCAGGGAAATAAAAACAATGGAAATGATCGCCGCCTGTATCCGGAACTTCAGATCAAAATTGACGGTGCGGTCACACACCGAAGGATTGGTAATAAAAAGCAGAATTAATACCGAAAGAAAATAAAAAACAAAGAGATAGGGAAAGGAGATCAGGTAATCACCCACCGTGAAGTACTCCCGCGAAACGATTACATAATTGAACTCCCGGGAATGGTATATCAGGTGTTCCATGCCATCCCAGCGGCTGAAATCAAACTCTTTTTCACCGGAAAGATAGGAATTGATGTAAAAGTTATAATTGTAATCGCCGTGTTTATCCGTCAGTTCCCCGCCATAATACTTGGCATAATCGAATTTTTTATAATTCTCCGGTTGCTCCATCGATTTATCGATGAGCAGTTCGGGAAAACCGATGCCTTCATAGAGCAGTTCGGAATTCAGCTCAATAAAAATGGAGACCCCGCTTTTTTCGGAGGTAAGGGGGTAGTGCAGACGGCCGCTATAGGATATCCGGCCGTTCATGTTATCCATAAAATAAAAATCCGTGCCCGGAATTTTGATCCCCTGAGTCTGGATCATATCCTCAAAAAAGTCAAAACAATGGGCCGTCCGGTTCTCCATTTCAATGAAGAGGCTGTCGGTTCCGGAACAAACAAAAAAACGCACATCGTATTTTCTGAAATAACTGCTGAAATAGGTCTCTTCCATGTAATCGATAAGTCCCTTCTCTTCCATTAATAACCGGGGAATGACCGAATCGACACTGATCGTTTCCTGGATTTCGGAAAGAAAAACTTCCGCAGCCGGATCGCGTTCAGCCACCAGCGTTACCGCCATCAGCTTTTGTTCCTCCCGCTGTTTATCAGATGTGGTCCGGTAAATAACGACCAGGGAATAAAGCGCGGCAGCAGAAACAAAAATAATCAGGTAACTCAGGGTGAAATTCTGGAGGTACTTCTTACTGAACAACGAAGTCAAAACTGAAACGCCGACAAACAAAACCAGGGCCTCCACGGCCACTGCCCCCACGGCAAGATACTGAACCGCAGCAAGAAAAAGACTGACACCTATGACAAAAACCGTCAATTCCCCACACCTGAAATCATTTCGCGAGCCCTCAACGATTTTGATGGTAAAATAAAAAACGGCCAACAGCAGCATCCCGACCGAAAAAATCCCCCAAACACTCTGGGCTGAAATTTCAATGATCCGGTTCAGCGAAAATGAAATGGTGGAGTTGAAGATCAGTTCGCGGATATAAAAATGGACCAGCAGGAAAATACTTCCGGCGAACAACAGTAAAAGTTTTAAGATATTTTTTCGGGTCAGAAAGGATTCCCGGACGATTTTCTCAAAATCGAGGTATTTCCCGAAATGGTAGATCCAAAAAAGAAAAAAGAGCGAAAGCAAAAAGTAATCGCCCAGCGAAGGAAGCCAGCTGCTAAAAGCAAAAACAGAAGGACTGAAAAAATCAAGCAGAAAAAATACTTTCGGAATTTTAAAAATTAAATGAAGCCAGTACACCAGGAACAGGACAATGGCCAAACCAACCAGCTTAAGCAAGAAAGGCGCTTCCGAACTCACAAACTCCTGCCGGAAATAGAACAGTAAAATAAGCAACCCGATAAAATAGATGATGCCGGGAATGTAGAGCTGGTGGGTGGTACATTTATAAGTTCCCCGCGGTTCAATGGAAAAAAGATAGGATCCATCCGCAGAATGAATGGCATACGTTTCACCCCCCCCGGTGTCCTCCACTCTCTCCGGAACAATTCTGAACGCACCGGGAAGATCATATTCCGGGAAAAAGGAATTCTCCAGGTATTTGTTTTCGTAGCTGTAATTGTGTTTGATCAGGTGGAGGCCATAGATATGAAATGGACCCTGAACCTGCCTCTTAATAAGGTAATACCCGTTGGGCAAACGGATCAGTCCCTTCGTGGCAGGAAGCCGTTCCTCATCGCTGAAAAAAGAAACCGACCGGTCCGACCAGTAAACCAGTTTCCCGGACCGGTACACCAAAAAGCCAAACCCTTCGGCCACATCACCTTTCATCTCCGCTTCCGGAAAACGGGAAAAATCTCCGTCGAAGTCCTCCGCCTTCACCATCGTCCCCATGGCATCGATGGATTCGGAAAGTGTGTGCTCGTTTTGGCGGATTTTTTCGCGGAAATTCTCAATCAATTGTTTTTCGGGATTCTTCTGCAGAAGCCCGTTTTCAATGATCCCTGCGGCCACAAAAATGCAAATGGCAAAAATGAGCAGGCTGTATTTATTCAGTTTTTGAAGCACTTCAGTCGTGATGATAAGATTCGCCTTTAAAAATCGTAAATGCCCGGTATAACTGTTCCACACACAAAAGTCGGGCCAATTGATGGGAAAAAGTCATCCTGGAAAGGGAAATCGTTGAAACAGCCTTTTCTTTCACCTCCGGGGAAAAGCCATAAGGCCCGCCTATCACCAGGACAAGCTCCTTCAGCCCGCTCAGCATCTTCTTCTCCAGAAAGCCGGCAAACGACCGGGAAGAATGCAGCGCCCCCTTTTCGTCGAAAAGATAAAACTCTTTTCCGGGAGCCCATTTTGAGAGAATCCGCTCCCCCTCCTTCTGCTTTTGCTGATCAGGACTTAAATTTTTTGTTTTTTTTATGTCGGGGACCATTTCTATCTTAAAATCCACATAGTGCTTCAAACGTCGCTCATAAAGCTCAATCCCCTCTTTCATGAAACGTTCATCCGTTTTCCCGACAACAAGTAAAGTAAGCTTCATATCCCCAAATGACAATTATTTATTAAATTTACCCTAAAATTAAAGCTTAGAAATGTTTTTGCATAGTTTTTGTTATTAAAAGGGCGCAAAAACAACGTAAAAAAAACAAGAAAATGTCAATAATAAAAAAGTCAGCTTTCCTGATTTTCATTCTTACCGGGGCACTCATTCTCTCTGTTCCTGCTAATTCCCAGGTACCTGACAAAATTATCCTCAGTTTAAAAACGGGCAATGCCAAGGTCCTTTCCGGTTATTTCAACCAAAACGTTGAACTGGTGGTGCTCGACAGCGATAATGTCTACAGCAAAGCCCAGGCCCAACTTATCGTGGACAATTTTTTCAGTAAACATACCCCTGAAAATTTTCATGTCATTCACCAGGGAGGAAGGGAAGGAGCGAAATATGTTATTGGCAATTTAACAACAAAAAAGGGCCAGTTCAGGGTCTATTTCTTGCTGAAAAAGAGCAAAGAGGAAAATTATATCCACCAGCTCAGAATTGAAAAACAGGAATAACCCCATGAATACGGGTTTATTAAATCATGACCGGTTCATAAAAATCAGAGATAAACTGATTGTCCGGGCTGAAAAGGTTTCCCTTCCGTTTTTCGACGGGGTTCCCCTGTATGATGTCGGATTGTTTTTCTGGAGAAGCATTGTTGATGGCTCCATAACCACGCGGGCCTCGGCCATTGCATTCTCGTTTTTCATCGCTTTTTTCCCTGCCGTTCTGTTTTTGTTCACCCTGATCCCTTACATTCCCATCGATAATTTTCAAAATGAGCTTTTTCGCCTCATCCGCGAGATACTGCCCCAAAGCGCTTTTGCCACGGTGGAGGACACCGTGACCGATATCATCATGCGTCCGAGGGGTGGTCTTTTATCGTTTGGTTTTTTTATGGCCCTTGTTTTTTCCACCAACGGCCTTGCTTCCATGATGAGCGCCTTTGATGCCACCATTCACAGCATCAAACGCCGTTCCTGGATCAGTCAGCGGATCGCCGCCATATTCCTGCTCATCATCCTCTCGGTGTTGTTAACCGTGACCATTGGGCTCCTCACCGGGGGGCAGATTGCTATCGGATACCTGCAGGACCATGGGATATTGCAGGATAAGTTTACCATTTTTCTGCTCATGGTGGGGAAGTGGATCGTCATTATCTTCCTCTTTTTCTTTGCCTACTCCTTTTTGTACTACATGGCTCCGGCAAAAAAGACCAAATGGCGCTTCATTTCAGCAGGCGGGACACTGGCAACCATTCTGAGCATCATTGCCCTGGCCGGCTTTGCGTTCTATATCAATAATTTCAGCCAGTACAACAAACTCTATGGTTCCATTGGAACACTCCTGATCATTCTTTTTCTGATGTATATTATGTCGCTGATCCTCCTGGCCGGCTTTGAACTGAATGCAAGCATTTACCAGGCACGAACCGAGAAAGAAAATGAGGTTTCTGCTTCGGAAAAAAGGTGAAGATGCAGGGAGATTGAAAAGAAGGCCAGGCTTTCTGAAGAAAGGATGATACCGGTTTGAAAAGACTCGGTAGGTCAACGGATTCCTGGTCAATACTTCCCGGCGACGCATGCTCGGGAAAAAAAATGACACCGTTTTTTGAACAATCCCCGCGTTGTACTACTTTTTCCCCTGTTTAAAAAGGATCTCTTTTTCCTTTTTCGTCAGGCTCTCATATCCTGACTTGGCAATTTTATCCAGGATCCGGTTGATCTCCTCCTGCCGGATATTTTTTTGCCGGTTATATTCATAGTCGCTGCTGGGCGGCTGTTTGTTATAAGTCACTTTCATCCGGCTTCTGCTTTGAAACCGTTTTCCGGCCTTTGTGATAAGCTCCGACAGACTGGCGCCCCAATCTTTTCCACGGCGCAGCTGGTAAATGTAAAACCACCCCCAGGCAGCACCTCCGAGATGGGCAATGTTTCCCCCCGGGTTCGATGCGGAAATGCCCAGAATGGAAAGAACGACATAAAACAGGGCCACGTATTTCAGGGGAAACCTCCCGATAAAAAACAGATGGATCTCCCGGTTCGGATCATAAACGGCAATGGCTGTCAGAATGGCCAGAACAGATCCCGAAGCCCCCAGCAACAGGGCACTGTACGAAGAAAAAGCCGGAAAAACGTTGAAAGCGACCACGTAGAATAACGCCCCCGAAACACCTCCAAGCAAATAAACACTCAGCAGCTTTTCCCCTTCAAAACGGTACAGGAACAATTTTCCGAACCAGTACAAACCAAGCAAATTGAAAAGCAAATGAAGGAACCCCGCATGTAAAAACATATAGGTGACCGGCGTCCAGGGCCTTTGGGCCAGCATGTTCAGATCGGAGGGAACCGAAAGCCATTCGACCAGAACCGGTGTCCTGCCGGCAAGAAAAAAAAACAGTCCGATGAGCTTTATCAACAAAAAAACACCGATGTTGATATAGATCAGCCGCGTTAAAACAGACCCTTCTTTGAACGTTCGTTTGATGTCACCAATAATATCCATCTAAAAGAAATGATTTGAGGTTCTGTTCCAGTATTTAATAAGAATGTATCCGAACAACATGCCCCCGAGGTGCGCAAAATGGGCCACGTTGCTTCCCGGTTGTGAAAACCCGAGGTAGAGTTCAATCACTCCGTAGCCGATCACAAAATATTTCGCTTTGATGGGAATGGGCGGAAAAAGAAGCATAAGCTGGGTATTAGGGAACAGGACCCCGAACGCCAGCAGCACACCAAAAACGGCGCCGGATGCGCCCACCGTGGGAATGTCCATTTTCATCCGGAGAATCCGCTCCATCAGACGCAAACCTTCAGTTGCATAAGAGTCGTTGGCGGGATCGTCGTACCAGCTGTTAATAAAATCGCGTACCTGAGCGGTGGCATTCGGCAACTTGCTTTTTACAAATTCATCCAGGATCTGGGGCGATGGGGTATTCCGGAATGCTTCGATGGTATTCTGCATGGAAGAGATCTCCAGGTAATTTACAAACATGTGCAAAGCAACAGCCCCCAGACCGGTAACAAAATAATATACCAGAAACCGCCGGGAGCCCCAGACGCCTTCCAGAATACGGCCAAACATCCAAAGAGCAAACATATTGAAAAAAAGATGGGCAATTCCCCCATGCATAAACATGTGCGTAACGATTTGGTGCAGCATGAATTTATCGGAGCCGGGATAATGCATCCCGAAAAATTCCACCAGATCGATCCCCCTCCCCTGCAAAACCCACGTCGCCAACAAAAAGAGGACATTCAAAATGATCAGGTTTTTTACAACCGGGGGGATGTTATTTCCTACAGGTCGGTAATTCATGAAATTTATCTGTTAAAAAGTTTGTTTTTCAGTATTCTGAACACCACTGACGGACATTTGTTCGTGCCCGGCAACGGCTGCGCGGCTTTGGCAAAAGGACTTCCCGCGCATTGGCCTTCAGGGTTTTCCCGGAAAATCCAATTTTTCCATTGATCCGTTTAAAAATATTGAAATGACCCAGCAATTGGCAGGCCAAGTTATAAAAAAGCCGTTAAAAACGACACTTTGTCATCTGTCAAACATCTTTTCGATCGCTTCCAGGGGCTGGATTACCAGCACCTTTTTCCCTTCCGGTGAGAAATTGGGCATGGAGCAGGCAAAAAGGTTATCGATCAGGTGATTGATCTCCTCGGGCTCCAGGTCTGTCCCGTAATCAAGCGCCGAGGCTTTCGACAAAGAGATCGCCACCTGTTCTTTCGCTTTCGCCCGGGCATCTACCGGCGAATTTTTATACTCTTCCAGAAGCTTTTCCACAATGATCTCAGGGGAAGCTACATCAAGCACTCCCGGTGTTCCGTTGATCACAAAAGTATTTTTCCCGAACTCCCGGATATCAAATCCGAGGGAGAGCAGATCATCCAAAATATTGCTGAGCAATGCCGTATCCCCGGCATCCAGTTCAATGGTCTGCGGAAAAAGTTGCTGCTGACTGGCCACCGCATCGGATTTCAGAACCTCCATGAACTTCTCAAAAAGGATCCGCTCGTGGGCCCGCTTCTGATCAATGACCATCAACCCCGATTTCACCGGGGTCAGGATGTAACGCTGCTTGAGCTGCATCACCCTCTTCCCTGTATAACGCTCGGCGGATCCGGAATCACGCTTTTCTTCCCCCTGAAGGGAGAACTGCATTTGTTTTTCCCCACCGGCCGCATCGTCCCCGCCATATAAACGTTCCCAGTGTTTCAGATCGTTGTTGCCCCTGTTGTCTGCACCAAAGGGATCAAACGAAGGAGACTTTTCCTGTTCAAAAGGATTGTAATCCGGATCGACCTGAATCTCAGGGAAGGAACCTTCTCCTGTATTTTTCCCGGGTGTTCGAATATCAATGCTCCCGCGCTGGTCGAAATCGATGGAGGGTACTACATTATGCTTCCCCAATGACTCCCGCACAGCGGCGTGAATGATCTGCCAGATATCCTTTTCATTCTCGAACTTAATTTCGGTTTTAGTGGGATGAACATTGATATCAATGCCCGAAGGATCGGTATCCAGAAACAAAAAATAGGAGGGAAATGTGTCGGGAGGCAGCAGTTTCTCATAAGCCTTCATCACCGATTTATGGAAATAAGGATGCCGCATGTACCGTTTATTCACGAAAAAAAACTGCTCGCCCATGGTTTTACGGGCATATTTTGGCTGGCCGGCGAAACCGGCGATCCGGACCATGCTGGTCGCTTCCTCCACGGGCACCAGGCTCTGGTTAATGCTTTTCCCGAAAATATTCACGATCCGCTGCCGGAGGTTGCTTTTTGGCAGGTCATAGAGGGGGGCGTCGTTGTGAAAAACGGAAAACCGGATTTCCGGGTTCGGAATGGCCACCCGCTGGATCTCATGAATGATATGCTTCAGCTCGGTGGTATTGCTTTTCAGAAATTTCCGCCGGGCCGGAACATTGAAAAAAAGGTTTTTCACTGCCAGGGTGGTGCCATTATTACAGCCCACCGGCTCCTGCTTCTTCACCTCCGAACCAACAACATGCAAAAGGGTTCCCACTTCATCGCTGACCCGTTTGGTGCGCAGCTCCACATCGGCGATGGCGGCCACAGAGGCCAGGGCCTCCCCCCGGAATCCCATGGTCCGGATACAGAAAAGATCGTTGGCCGACAAGATCTTGGAGGTGGCATGCCGTTCAAAAGCCATCCGGGCATCGACAGGCGACATCCCGCAACCGTTATCCGTAATTTTGATCAGGGTTTTTCCGGCATCTTTAACATGCATCACGATTTCATCCGCGCCGGCATCGAGGGCATTTTCGACCAGCTCTTTCACTACCGAGGCCGGCCGCTGGATCACTTCGCCGGCAGCAATCTGGTTAGCTACAGCATCGGGTAATAACTGAATAATATCACTCACTAAAATGTAACGTCTGAATAGAAAAACAAATAAAAAATTAGCGCCAGAATCAAAATAAGAATGATCAACCGGGTATTGGAAGCTCTGCGGGCACTTTCCGAAGTCTTGGAGTGTCCTGCCTGAGCCCTCCGGAACTGCCCTTTAATGTTGGGCTTAAATGGCTTGTCCGGATCCCTTTTGTCGTCCACAATCCCCAGCTCCTCCTTAATTCTGCGCTCCCGCTCTTCAAGCTCCTCCTTGTCAGGGTCATAGAACCTGGGAGTAATATGGAACTTTTTCGTTCCCGGCAGATGAAAAAAACGCCCTATCATTTTTATCTGTTTTTAATACAAAGATAATGGTTCTTCAGCAAATTTTGTTCCAACCTGTAAAATACTTGCTCAAAGGGATTTATTTAATATCTCCGTCAGCTGTTCATCGTCCAGCACAACGGGATTTCCCTTCATGCTGCTGGCCTTTTTTGCCTTTTTCACCAACGCCGGAAAATCATCCCGGTTGAGTCCGAACCCGGAAAGTGAAGGGATCTTAAACTCATTAATCCGCGCATTCACCCAGCGGATCCCCTCCCTGGCCACTGCCTTTTGATCTCCTGTAAGCCATTTGGCCACTTCATCATATTTTAACAACTTCTCTCCGGATCTCCGTGCGGCAAGCTGGTTCAGATTGACTTCCATTACAGCCGGCAACAGGCTTGCACACAAGCTTCCGTGGGGTACCGGGAACATTCCGCCCATGGGACCGGCAAAACCGTGAACCGCCCCCAGTTTGATGTTAGCAAGGGCCATGCCCCCCAGCATGCTGGCAAAGGCCATATTTTCCCGGGCATCCAGATCGCCGCCATTCCTGAATGCCCTGGTAAGGGACGTGCCAATCCGTTGCAACCCCTCCCGGCAAAAGGCATCGATAAAAGCATTCGACTGAACGGAAACATAGGTTTCGAGCAGATGGGTAAGGGCATCCATCCCGGTGGAAGCGGTGATTTCCGGAGGTACGGAAAGGGTCAGCTCCGGATCGACCACCGCTGCGCGGGCAAACATAAAGGGGCTCCGCAAACTCACCTTTACCTGATGTTCGGGTGAATGGATCACCGCATTTTTACTCACCTCCGAACCGGTACCGGCCGTGGTAGGTACAGCTACAAAGGGCAACGGTTTCTCCTCCAGCCCTTTCCCGGCACCAATGACCTCCAGGTAATCGAACAGCGCTCCCTTATTGGGGGCCAGCGCTGCAATGGCTTTGGCACTGTCGAGTACACTCCCGCCACCAATACCGACCACGGCATCGCACCGTTTTTCAACACATAGCTCAACTCCCTTTTCGATGGTTTCGGTGTCGGGCTCCGATTCCACCCGGAACAGATGCACGTCAAACTCCTCCGGGGATAAACAGATGGTCAGCGGGGCCGCACGCCCGGGATCACTTCCCGTGACCAGCAGAAGGCGCCTGCCCGCTCCGCGAAGCAAATCCGGTACCTTTTTCACCGATCCGTTTCCAAAAACAATCTTCGTGGCCGTAGCAAATTCAAAATTTAATCCCATCCCGCATCGTTTGGATATACATTCAAAAATTTAATGCTGCTCCGGGGTTCAGCCATCATGCCGGCAACCGTATCCCGCCATTTCCGGTAATGCGCCGTTTCTTTGTGTTTGGCCGGATCCGCCTCTGTCCGGTAGACTTCGACCAAAACAAAACGGGTGGGGTCCTCCCGTTGCTGCACCACATCAAACCGG
>JAGYMR010000065.1 GCA_018400515.1 Tangfeifania sp. | reverse complement strand
GAGTGGGGGCCGTTGAAGGAGTACATGAATCCCCCTCCTTTTATTTGGGTCCAGCGGCTTGCCTGTACCGCTCCTGAAATTTTTACGGCCAGTTCATAAAAGTTTTTTTCCCATTCATTGAAGGGGATTCTCCCCTCGTTCATCAGACGGAGCAGGTTCCCGTAAGTGCTCAGGTTGTTAAAGCCATGGTCGTGCACTCCTGTGTGGCTGACGTGCGGAGCCATTTTTTTCAGGGTATTCTCCCGGCCCGTTTTCAGGAATTCCTGCTCTCCGGTGGCATCGAACTGCAAAAGGGCCGACCCAAACTGAAAGCCCTGGGTCCACTCGGTCCAGCCCCTGGTGGTGTATCGACCGTTTACCGTAAAAACCGGCGAACCCTTTGAGGCATCGTATTTCTTCTCTATTTTTTTGATCTTTTCTGCGGAAAGCTCCCAAAACAGGTCCAGTTTCTTTTGAAGATCTGCTGGCTTCAGTTGAAAGTCGGTTTGTAACATTTTCCTGATTTTTTGTATAAAAATATAACGGTTGGAAAGATAAAAAAAATCAATGTAAGGGAGTTTCTTTTTTTGAGCCGATAAAGCGGGGGCAGAAAAAACCTCCCTGGTGGTATCAGTCCCCGAAGCGGTAACCGATGCCCGATTCGGTAATTAAGAGGGAGGGTTTGGAGGGGTTGTTTTCAATCTTTTTCCTCAGCTGGGCTACAAAAACCCGCAGGTACTGCGATTGTTCGAGGTATCCGTATCCCCAGACCTCCTTCAGAATGTATTGATGGGTAAGCACCCGCCCCCGGTTTTTGGCAAGCAAAGCGAGCAGGGAAAATTCGGTGGCAGTAAGTTTAATGATTTCATTGTCTTTTCGTACCACATGATTGACCAGGTCAATGAACAGATTGCCAAATTCCAGCGTGGAGGCATCGGTTTTATTATCTCCGCCCCTTATGGCTGCCCGGATACGGGCGAGTAATTCGCCGGTTCTGAAGGGTTTGGTAAGGTAGTCGTTTGCCCCGTTGTCCAGCGCTTTTATAATATCTTCTTCCGAATCCCTGACCGACAAAATAATGACCGGTTTTGAGAACCATTCCCTCAACTGGATCAGGATCTCCTGTCCGTCGACATCAGGCAACCCCAGATCAAGGATAATAAGGGAGGGATGATGTGTCGCTGCCTCTATCAACCCCTCTTTTCCACTGGTAGAATGGATTATGTTGTAGCCCCTGGCAGAAAGGGTTATTTCAAGCAAACGCCGGATTTGAAGCTCATCGTCGATGATCAATATGGTTTCATTTGTCTTCATGCAGTTTTGTAAATGGGTTAATATCCGGTTTCTCTGTTGGAATTTTAATTATAAACCGTGCTCCGCCCTGCGCTCTGTTCACGGCCTCTATGGAGCCGTTATGGGCTTCAACAAACCCTTTGGCGATCGATAATCCTAAACCCAGCCCTCCTGTCTTACTCCCATTGATCCTGAAAAATTTTTCAAAGACATTTCTTAATTCATTTTCAGGAAACCCCGGTCCTTCATCACTGACCTTGATGATCAGTTCATGATCCTTTTGTCCGGTCTGAATTTTTATCTCCGATTTTTGGGGAGCGTATTGGGTGGAATTAAACAGGAGGTTATACAGCACCTGTTCCATCAATCCAAAATCGATACGGACCAGTGGCATGTCTTCAGGAATACTGACATGAAGCTTAAAGGGTTTTAATTCTTCTTCCAGGTCTTCGGTAACTTTATTGATCAGGTCATTCATGTCATACCAGTCGAGCCGCACCGAAATGTGGCCGCTTTCCAGCCGGGATATATTCAACAGGTTTTCTATCAGTCTGTTCAGCCGCAAGGAGGCGGTAAAGATCTCATGGCACAAGGCTGACCGGACTTTATCGGAGGTGGAAGAGTGCAGGATGGAGTCGGAAGCGCCCATGATCGCGGCTACAGGGATTCTTAACTCATGGGAGATAGAGTTGAAAAGTGTTTTGTACAGCCGGTCCGATTCATCCAGGAAACGGACCTTTTGTGCCAGCTCTCCAAGAAATTCCCTTTCAAGGGCATTGGTGATCTGAGCCAGGAAGGTGTCCCAATAGGATTTTTGTTCCTTTCCGAAAGAGTCGTTTTCTTTGACAGCCAGCACTCCCGGGTTTAAACGGGTTCCAAGCAAGGGGAAGAAGGTATAGTCGGTTTGAGGATGGCGATCCGTATGGGCTTCGGCTTTCCGGGCATTTTTGAAAACCCATTCGGCAACGGTATACTCCCCGGGTGTCAGAACCTTCTCCTTTTGAAGCCGGCCTGTGGAATTGAGAATATTGTTTCCGTCCTGTAAAATGAAGAAAGGTTCCATGGAAAAATGGTTTCTTATCTCCTCAATAGCTACTTTCAGCACATCATCTGTTCCACTGGCTTTGGAAAGTTCTTTTGTCAGCTGAAAAAGGGCATTGGTCCTCCGCTCCCGCTCTCTTGCGATTTTTTCCTGCCGGCGCACGCGCGTTGTCAATACACCGTTAACAAGGGCAATAATGAAAAATAGTCCGAAAATGAGGATATCCTCTGTTTTTTCAATATGAAATGTGTAGTGCGGGGGAATGTAGAGAAAATTCCAGACAAGGGCACTTAATGTGGATGCAAGCAACACCGGGCCAATGCCCATAAAGGTGGAAAGGATGGAGACAACAAATAACAAAATAAATGAGACCACATGATAATTCTGGTTGTTGGCCAGCGGGATGCAAAACACGGCAACTGCTCCTATGATCAGGATGGACAGGACGTAGTGTGAACCAAAGGATCTGTTTCTTTTCGGGAAAAACATTATTTCTCGCTTTGCGGATTAATGATTCAAAGTTAATACGAAATTTTTTGATGGCACTTTTTTTACTCCCTCCAAAAATGCGGGGTGAATAAAATCAAAACAGTATAAATTTCCAGTCTTCCAATGACCATCAGGGATGAGAGGATCAACTTGCTCACTTCCGGCAGATGGGCAAAATTGCTTGCAGGTCCTACGGTTCCAATACCCGGTCCGATCCCCGCCATGCAGGTGGCAACCGAACTTCCGGCGGTTTTTAGATCAATTCCGGTTCCCATTAACAACAAACTTCCGGTGATAAAAACCAAAAAATAGACCGTCAGAAAAGTAAGGATGGAACTGTTGGCTTCGTCGGTTAATGAGTTTTGGTTGATCCGGATATTGGGCTGGATGGCATTGGGGAAAATTAATCGCTTGAAACTCCGGGAGATATTTTTAAAAACAACTAAATGCCGGGCCATTTTGATACCGCCGGCAGTGGACCCGGTGCTTCCCCCCAGAAACATCGCAAAGAAAATAAGGAGCCATGCAAAATCGGGCCACTTCAGGTAATCGGCAGTTGCATATCCGGTGCAGGTCACGATCGAAATGACCTGAAAAAATCCTTCCCGGAAGGATTCTTCTATGGGTTTCTGCATTTGAAAGATCAATCCGGATGAAATAATGATCCCAATTAGGAGGATCATCAAACTGAAAAATTTGAATTCATCATTGTGCCGGATTTTTTTCAGGTCTTTTTTTATCAGGTAGTAATGAATGATAAAATTGGTTCCCGATAAAAACATGAAACCCATTATGACGTATTGTATGTAAGACGAATAGCCTCCAATACTTGTATTCTTTGGAGAAAATCCTCCCGTGGCAATGGTCCCGAAAGCATGGCACAGGCTTTCAAAAAGATTCATTTTGCCCAGCAGTAATAAGAGGACCTCTGCAAAGGTCAGTACAACATAAATGAGTAATAACCGGATGCCAATGGATTTTATCCGTGGCCGGATCTTTTCCTGAAAAGAAGATTCGAGTGTAAATAGATGATACCCGCCTATATGAAGTGTCGGCATAATGATGATTACCAGGACGATAATGCCGATGCCCCCGATCCAGTGCGTTAAACTTCTCCAGAATAAAATTGATTTCGGTAACGACTCAATATCGGTAAGGATCGAAGAACCGGTGGTGGTAAATCCGGAGACAGATTCAAAAAAGGCATTAATAAATGAAGGGATGGCCCCTGAAAAAAGGTAGGGTAAAGTTCCGATGAAGCTAATGGACAGCCACGATAAGGTGACGGTGATATATGCGTCTTTCCTTTGAACGGTTGCTTCTTCCCTTTTGTTCAGGGTAAAAAGGTTAAAGAGGACAGCCCCTGAGAGCGCGATGGCCGAGGAAAGGACAAAAGGCATGATAGGTTCGGAAAAAATCCTGCCCACAAGGGCACAGAATGCTAATGCTGCAGCGACAATAAACAGGTTCGTGCTTATGACCCTGAATACAATGGGAAAGTTTATGCGTGTGCTCATCCAACAGCCATTTTTAGATGCATTGACTTTTTCCGCTTTTGTTTTGTGGCCGTAATTTATTTAATAGTTCTATTCCTGGTTTCAGCGGGGCTGTTCGGTAAATTTTCTGGTTTGAGTTGCAGATAGATTTTTTTCACCGGCCATTATTGTTATCGGATACAAAAATGAGGAGGAATTCATAAAAACAATATAAGTTTACCCCCGGGAGGCGTAAAGATTTTATAAAGATTTTTTTTGGAACAAAAAAAGCCTTCAGCTCAAAACTGAAGGCTTTTTTAGATCGATGGTTTTCCGGATTTTTCACGAAACCGGTTAACGGACCAGTTCCACGACCAGTCCCGTATCGGTTTTGTTTACTTTGGCCAGCTTGTTTTTGGTGAGGCCTTTGATGGCTTTGTCCCACTTTTTATTGCTGAGGCCTGATTGTGATTTAATTTCATTCAGATCTACCGGGCTTCCGGACTCCAGAATTTTCAAAACCTGCTTCTCTTCGTCTGTCAGTTCGACGGTTTTTTTCTCCGGTTTCATCTGCGGGAAGAACAGCACATCCTGGATGGACGGACTGTTGGTCATGAACATGGTGAGGCGGTCGATGCCCATCCCCATGCCGGATGTGGGGGGCATTCCGTACTCCAGGGCCCGGAGGAAATCTTGGTCGATGAACATGGCCTCGTCATCTCCCTTTTCGGAAAGCTTCAGTTGCTCCTCGAATCGTTCCCGCTGGTCAAGGGGATCATTGAGCTCCGAATAGGCATTGACAATTTCTTTGCCGTATACCATTAATTCGAAGCGCTCGGTCAGCTCCGGGTTGTCGCGGTGGCGTTTGGTGAGGGGGGACATTTCCACCGGATAATCCGTGATAAAGGTGGGCTGAATGTAATGAGGCTCACATTTTTCCCCGAAGATCTCATCGATCAGTTTTCCTTTGCCCATGCTGGGGTCAGTTTCAATGCCCAGCTGATCGCAGATGTCCCGCAACTCTTTTTCTGTTTTTCCCAAAATATCGTAACCGGTATGCTCTTTGATGGAACCGGCCATGGTCACGCGGGGGTAGGGTTTTTTAAAATCGATGATCTTTTCACCCACTTGCACTTGGGTTGTGCCGTGCAGTGCCACCGCCACCCGCTCGAGGATTTCTTCGGTAAATCCCATCATCCATTTATAGTCTTTGTAAGCCACGTAAATTTCCATGGCGGTAAATTCGGGGTTGTGGGTGCGGTCCATTCCCTCGTTACGGAAGTCTTTTGAAAATTCATAAACACCTTCAAATCCTCCGACAATCAATCGTTTCAGATAAAGTTCATTGGCAATGCGGAGGTAAAGCGGCATGTTGAGTGTATTGTGATGGGTCACGAAGGGACGGGCCGCCGCTCCCCCGGGAATGGGTTGCAGAATGGGGGTTTCCACCTCCAGGTAACCGTATTCGTTGAACATCTGCCGGATGGTATCGATGATTTTTGTACGTTTTATGAAAACATCTTTCACCTGGGGATTTACAATGAGGTCGAGGTAACGCTGCCGGTAACGCTGGTCGGGATCGGTAAAGGCATCCCAGGTTTTCCCGTCCTTCTCTTTTACCACCGGCAGGGGGCGCAATGACTTACTCAGGATGGTGAAATTCTTCACATGGACCGTCACCTCCCCCATGCGGGTGATGAATACAAATCCCTCCACCCCGATGGTATCCCCGATGTCGAGCAGTTTTTTAAATACTTCGTTATAGTAGGTTTTATCATCGTCCGGGCAGATCTCATCCCGGTTGATGTAGAGCTGGATACGCCCATTGGGATCCTGAAGTTCCGCAAAAGAGGCTTTCCCCATGATCCGGCGGCTCATGATCCGGCCGGCCAGGCGAACCTCCGCATAATTGTTCTTCTCTTCGCTGAAATTTTCTTTTATCTCTGCCGAAGTGGTATTTATTTCAAAGGCTGCTGCCGGATAAGGATCGATTCCCAGTTCACGCAGCCGCTTTAGCGAATTTCTCCGGATAATTTCTTGTTCATTCAATTCCAATTGACTCATTATTCTTTGATAATTGCTGGTCTGAATTATCCTGCAAAGATAAAAAAAGATGCGGTTTTGTTTTTTCTTTTTTGCCCCGGGGGCGTGCGTTTTTAGAATTTGTTCATCAATGCTTTTTACATTGCTGAAAATTATTGGCTGCATTTGTTATCTTTGTAGACCAGATGAAGGGAAGGAAAATTGAAAAGTGAGGCATGGAAAGAATTTGGAATTTTAAAAAACACGGCGATTTAAACGAGATAAAACACTTATCGGCTGCGCTGAATGTCAATATGACCATTGCCCGCCTGCTGGTGCAGCGGAACATCAAGACGTTCAATGAAGCCAAAGCTTTTTTCAGGCCCCGGTTGAGCGACCTCCATGACCCGTTTCTGATGAAAGACATGGAGAAGGCGGTGGCCCGCCTTGACCTGGCCATTGCCAACCAGGAAAAGGTGTTGATCTACGGGGATTATGACGTGGACGGAACCACTTCGGTGGCACTGATGTACTCTTTTTTAAAAGCGCGCATCGCACAAATTGAATATTATATCCCCGATCGTTACACCGAGGGTTACGGGATATCCCCCCAAAGCATTGATTATGCCGAACAAAACGGATTCTCACTGATCATTGCGCTGGATTGTGGCATCAAGGCAGTTGACAAGATTGCCGGCGCCAGGGACCGGGGACTTGATTTTGTGATTTGCGATCATCACAACCCGGATGAATCCGTGCCCCCTGCTGTGGCCGTGCTTGATCCCAAACAGCCGGATTGTCCCTACCCTTATAAAGAGCTTTCGGGTTGTGGGGTGGGATTTAAACTGCTTCAGGCCTATTGCCAGAAAAACGGGATTGAACTGGAGGAGATCTATGATCTGCTTGATTTAGTAGTGGTGAGCATTGCCTCCGACATTGTTCCCATTACCGGGGAAAACAGGGTGCTGGCATATTATGGATTAAAGAAATTGAACTCGAATCCCGGCATCGGGCTCCAGACAATCATCAATTTTGCCGGAATCAACGGCAGTGAGATCACCATCAGCGACATTGTCTTTAAAATCGGCCCCCGGCTGAATGCCTCCGGACGGATCGAGCACGGCAAGAAGTCGGTTCAGATCATGGTAGCCAATGATGAGGATAAGTCGGATCTCCTCGGGGAAGAGATCGATTCATTCAACGAGATCAGGAAAACCCTCGACCGGGATATCACCCAGGAGGCCCTCGACATGATCGAGGCCAGTGAGGAGATGAAAAATATGAAAAGCACGGTGCTGTATAACCGGGACTGGCATAAAGGGGTGGTGGGAATTGTTGCATCGCGGGTAACCGAACACTTTTACCGGCCAACGATCATTTTAACGGAATCGAACGGACTGGCGACCGGATCGGCCCGCTCTGTGAAGGATTTTGACCTGTATGAGGCGATCGGTCAGTGCAGCGACCTGCTTGAATCTTACGGAGGACATATGTATGCCGCCGGTCTTACCCTGAAAATTGAAAACATTCCCGAATTCCGCAGGCGTTTTGAGGATATTGTTACCCGCCAGGTGACCGACCTTCAGCAACTTCAAACCATTGATGTGGACGCCAAAATTCCCCTCAGTGAAATTACGCCGCGATTCTACCGCATTCTGAAGCAGTTTGAACCGTTCGGACCTCACAACGCTACTCCGGTTTTTGTTACCGAAGATGTTTTTGATGCCGGGACCAGCCGGTTGGTCGGAAAAAATCAGGAACACCTGAAACTTGACCTTGTGGAACCCGATGTAAATTCGGGAATCTTCCCCGGCATCGCCTTTAACCAGTCCGATAAATTTGATCTGATCACCTCGGGATTGCCGTTCGACGTGTGTTATTCGGTAACAAAAAATGAATACCGCGGGAAAAGCAGTCTGCAGCTTTTTATCCGCGATATAAAGAAACGTGATATTTTTTAACTTCCCGGGATAGTTCCCCTGAGTTCATCCAGTGTTGAAACTACCCTGCTCCCGGTATCTTTGAGCCTCTTTTCCGATTGGTGCCCGTCGGCCACCAAAATGCATTTGATCCCCAGGGCCCGGGCGGTTTCATAATCGTGATTGGTATCCCCGATCATCCAGGTGTCTCCCCTTTGAATGTGGAATTCTCTGATGAGTTGCCGGCCGCGTTCAATTTTGGAGACGGCATAGTGATCGTTGAGCCCTGCAACTCCTTCAAAAAACCGGAAAATGCCCTTCTGCTCCAATGTCTTTTTCAGCATGGACTGTTTCATGGCAGAAAGGACAAACTGGCGGGCTCCCTTCTCCCTGAAGTACCGGAGCATTGCTGAAGCAGCGGGGTGCAAAGGGCATTTTTCCACCTGGTTGTCATACAGCTCAATGAATTCCCGGGCAGGAACCTCAAAACCCTCTTTGGATAAATCAAAGCCAATGCGCTCATAATAATCTTTCACCGGGAAAGAAAATACCTCTTTGTAATCATCATGGCCAAGGAAGGGCAATTCCCGTTTTGATAAAAGCCTGTTGATGGATGAGATGCATAAATCGAGGTCGTTCAGCAATGTTCCGTTCCAGTCCCAGATCAGGGTGGTCATGGTTTCCTCTCTTCTATGGTTTTCAATTTGTTAATTAAAGGGTTGGCATACATTTTCAAGAAACGCTCCCGGATATCTGTAATGGGGAAGTCGATGTGGATCAGGGCCTGCTGGATCATCGTTTCGAAGTTCTTTTTCTCCTCATAAGAGTATTTTTCATGAAATTCGTTTTCCTGTGTCAGCAGGTCGTATGCGATGTAATTGTTGGGCCATAGTTTGTAATTGGTGTAGATCTGACGGTCGATGGAATTCCCGATTTTCTGGAAAAGTTCATTTTTCTGTGCCACGGTTTTTCCATTGTTAAAGTCAAGTTCCACGGGTTTACCAAAAACAAAACGCATCCTTCCTTTGGGATTAAACATGCCCATTGACATGCTTTTTAAATCATCTTTGCTAGTTTTCATCTGCCCGTAATGTTCTTTTTTTATCAGCTCTTTCATCTTGGATAAAGCACAGGGCTCAATTTCGTAAGAGATGGAAACAGGCACAATGCTGAGTTCGTTAAATCCTTCCGAAATACTTTTTTTGTTGCTCATGTTCAGCATTTTAAGGACGCTGAGCTGGGTTTTGTCGTCGCCGTCTTTGGTGCGCCCTTCGCGCTGGGCGATCCAGACGGAAAGGCGATCTTGCAGGATCGATTTCCGGATGTAGTGCGATACCTTTTGGGAAGATTCCATGAGCTCGCGGGGAGAAAGATCCCTCCGGATGATAAATGCCCGGTTGAGTTTTACGGCATGCATGATCCAGTCGTAAAGCAAGAGGTTATTGCCAATGGCAATCTGGGTGGTGTTCATCCCATTTTCAAAGATCAGGTAATTCAACAGGGCTGAATCGAGGATGATATCCCGGTGGTTCGATATAAACAGGTAGGCTTTATTTTTGTCGAGATTTTCCAACCCCTGGCAGGAGAGACCATCGGAAGTGTTATTGATGATCCTCCGGAGCAAATCGTAAACAAAACCGCCCTGCAAATGTTTAATCTTCCGGGCATTGCGCAATTGCATTTTTACCACCTCCACCTTGGGGCGCACTTTGAAAAGGTGCATCAGTACTTTGTCAAAGGCCGGATCCTTGACCATTAGCTTCACTTTTTCTTTTACTTCTTCATCGGTGTAGGGGCGGATGTCATCAAAATTGTATTCCACTCGGTCGCTGTTTTGGTTAAACAAGGCAAAGTAACAAATTCATCCCTATATTTTCAACCTTACCTGAAATTTTACTTCGGTTTTTTTATTTCCCCGGATTTCGTTATAGCCCGAACCGATAGATTCTGTGTCCTGGAAGAGTGAATTTGCCCATTTGAACCAGACTTCCGTTTTTTCATTGATTTTATATTTCAGGTTGAGGTAAGAACGGATGCCTTTATTCCAGAAGGCGGGAATGGAAAAGGTGTAGAGCAGGTCATTT
Organism: Tangfeifania sp.; assembly: GCA_018400515.1. Next base: position 1,958 of record JAGYMR010000065.1, on the reverse strand, counting down.
TCGTACGCATAAATGCGCGAAGCATACCCCGGGGTATTGAACCAGGCCAGCCGTGCCGATACTTTTCCGGGGATACGGTCCGGCGCGACCTGTACATCCTGAAAGATTAAAAAGCCGTTTTCGGATTCATGGCCTTCCCGGTGGCATGCATGTTCCAGGCGGGTTTTCAGCCTGACCGGTTCCCAGGGGTGAAATGTGAAGTGGATGCGGCTCTTCAGGGTTTGCTCCTCCCGGTTGATCTTCCGCCTTCCGTCCTTATACTTGCGGTCTTCTGTTTTGTTTTTCAAACGGATGTAAAAGTGAAATCTTTCAGAAAACCGGAATGTGGCCTGGGCCATATACTCCCGCCCTGTTGAGGGGGCGGCGGTGGTATATTCAATCCATTTCGAGCGAAAAATGTCGGTGTAGGCCGTCAGGGTAACATATTTTACGGGAAGGATCCGTGTGCCGAAATAGAGTCCGGTTTCATTCCCGGCCGCATTGTTCTGGGCAAATGGACCGGCCCACAGGGCCTGGTAATCCCGGTCGAGGTGCCGGAAAAGTGCGGAGATCTGGAGGCGGTCGTGCAGATGCCCCAGCACTCCCTGTAGAAAGGCTTTTCCTTTTGACCGGGAAACAGCGGCCTCGCCAAAAAGTTGGTAATCTCCCTTGCTGAAGAGGTAATTCGCCCCGGCGGCATAATTTTCGGTCCCCCCGAAACGGAACCGGTTGTAAAGTTGTTCTTTCCGGTCAAAAGGGGCATTGAACCGGCGGTAAAGAAAGGTGATGCCCACCTTTAAATGTTTCATTTGCCGGGAGGCCACCAGCCCGGTATTCCGGTCTTTAATGCTGTTTTTGTCAGCGATCTCATTAACGGTTCGGTGGTATCCCGAGGATGGGAGGCTTGTAAAAACGGTGGCGGATGAATCTTTTAAAACGAGGTTGGCATCGGTTTTCTTATTGGAATAAAACAGGTGTAACCGTGTGCCGGCCACATTCAGTGTTGCACCAACGCCCCTGAAAAACTGGTTCTCATTTGTTGACGTAAACGGACGAATGCCCTGGTTCGTCTTGGAAATGTCCAGGGCATACACCGATTTTCCGGCAGAAAAGCCCTGCCAGAGAACAAGTCCCTGCCCCGCCCGGACTACGTAATCACCAAAGGTTATATTTTTCAGGAACTGCCCGGGACTTATGCTCAGGTGGGCACTGTAAAAATCAAATCCTTTTTTGTTGGATCCGGAAAAGAATGCCTCACCGGGATCTTTTTCCGCCGTGAACCCGGCAGAGAGGGCCTCTTTGGCCCTGAAACGGTAGCGGGCATAATAGCGGAGGGGGTTTCCCTCAAACGGAATGGTCCCGTCCGCTTTTTCCCGGTAACCTCGCTGTGTTTGCGTGATGCCCAATGTGCGGACCAGCATTTCGTGCCGCCCGTACCGGAGCATCTTCCCCCATTTCCGGGGAGGCTTTTCCTGCGGTCCAAACCGGATGAACGGTTGCATCTTTTTCAGCAGCCCAGGGCTGAATCCATCAATGGCATTCAGTTCGAAAATGGAATATACGGGTCCGAATTTTTCCCGGTAGTCCAGCAATTTCCGGATCTGGATATCATTCAGCAGGTGAAGTTTTGAGAGTTCACGCTGCGTTGCCACATTGAAATTCAGCGGTTCCTCCAGCAGGCGTGTCAGATCTTCTTCGATCATGGAGGCATCTGTTCCTGCCTCCAGGCTTTCGGCGAGCGACTCCACAATGGATTCCAGTTTTGCAGCTCCCTCTGAAGCTTGTCCGGTTGCTATTACAGGGGCTGCAAGAAAAATAAATGGGACGGTATGCCGGAGCCATTTTTGCATTACCAGTGGAATAAAAAGGAAACGGAGGGGGTAATGCCCAGGTTTCCGTGATAGCTAAATCCAATGTTGGAAAAAAAATTTTTTGCTTTAAACCCAAAGCCGGCAGTTGTTTTGAATGGTTTTCCGGAA